>NZ_JBFNXW010000002.1:300000-415427 GCF_040811775.1 Balneola sp. MJW-20 | reverse complement strand
TTAAAACTGCTGATCGCGCTCTGTTTGGCGGCGGCGTGGATTCCAAGCCGATCATCAAAAAGCCGGACCTCTGATAAGTTCCTATTCCAGCTTAAAAAACCAGATTACCTTCTTTCATTTCTGATGCTTACTATTAGTCTACGGCAATGAATTAATCATC
The DNA here is from genome assembly GCF_040811775.1 of Balneola sp. MJW-20. NCBI lineage: Bacteria > Pseudomonadati > Balneolota > Balneolia > Balneolales > Balneolaceae > Gracilimonas > Gracilimonas aurantiaca. Next base: position 415,267 of record NZ_JBFNXW010000002.1, on the reverse strand, counting down.
AGAGATGGGTCTATTTTTAAGTCTGTTATTCAGTCTGTTATTTCAGAATCAGCTCAGTAATGCAGCTCTTGAGAGAGTCAGCATATACGAAGAGAAGATCGAGAATGATATCTCTGCAGCTGAATATGTATGGGCATATACCTCAACCCTCCCTTCACTATGTAAAAAAGATCTTATTGGGGAGATCAATTTTCCCAGTACGTTAATAGAAGCTGGTATTACACAGGAATCAATATGCAGTAGTACATTTTCTGTAGCTGATCTTTATTACACGCTTGCAGAACAAACCAACACTTTTGAATATCATATACTTTACCTTTCTGCTGAGTCAGATGAGATAAAAAGAAGATCTCATTTGAAAGATATTCTGGAAGCAGGAAATTTTAATTCGGAACGGTTAACACTGTTTCGCTCCCTTCGGGATAACCAGGTCTTTACTTCTCTCACTCTTCCATTTGATTCGGATCCCTTTATTCACTCTGCATTTTTCAGAAGTGATCATTACAAAAACCTCTATCCTCTTAATTATTATGAGAATTCTCTCAGTAATTGGGAAAGCATCTACAACAATGACGATAAACTGGTCGGTCTGAAAAAAGAGATCATGGCGGCCAATATCATTACTGCCTCCTATAATAAGGAAGACTTTACTCCGGCAATAATGGTGTATAAGGATTTCTTGAATAATGAACATTATCCGCTATCAGATTATACCCTTAGATTGTTCATAGCCACAAATTATATACTTGGAATTACCGGCAGATACAGTCAATCCCTTGATCTCATCAGGAATCATGCTATTCCTCTGGCCAATTATTTGGGTAATGAAGAATATATGGATGATACAAGGTTCCGTTTAGCAGAAAATCTTCTGCAACTTGGAAAGTATGATGAATCCAACAGATACTACACGCAACTTGAAAGAGATTCATCGGAGTATGTAGACAAGACTGTCCTGTACACCAACATAGGTGTAAACTATAACAGATTAGGTAACAATAATTTATATCTGGAATATTTATTAAAAGCCCTTAGCACGGCGGACATGAGCAATGAAGATGGCCCAGATGAGTCACTAGATGTGTTCTTCATTTATTATAACCTGATATTCTACTATACCAACCGGGATGATTTTGACACCGCGCTAAAATACAGCAATGAGGCATCTGATCTTGCAGATCGTCTTAATAATGATGAGGTCCGGGCAAACTTAGATCTTTTGATGTGTAACTATTACTGGGACAAAAAAAGAGATCATATTTCAGCCCTGGAAAAGTGCCGTGCAGCTGAAAATACCCTGGGAGGTGCAGAATATTATGATACCTATATCGATGTCCTCCAGGAAAAGGCAGAGATCTTACAAAAGAATGATCAACTGGATGCAGCGGAAACAGATTATAAACTGGTCCGGTCATTGGCTAATCAGGCTTCGGATAACATTACCTATATCGAAGCATTAATTGACCTGACCGAAATTGAGTTATTACGAAATAACCTCGGCCAGGCTTTAATTTATCTCGATGAAATTAGAGCCTATAACGATGTTGAACTTGATTTTAATACGTTAGTCGAAAAACTGAACGCTGAAGCCAATTATTTATACAAGACCGGTAAAGATCGGTTAGCCCTTTCAATGATCCAGAGCTTTATCGACCAGGTAATTAACCGCATCCAGTATAACAGCGATTCTCAAACTGGTTTTAGGGTGTTGCGGGATCAATATGTTGAATTGTTTAACCTCAATTTAACCCTGCTATTAACAACAGATCAAAAACAAAAGGCGTTAATTTTTCTCGATAAGATTAAAACCCTTAATGATGTAATTCTTTTTAACAGTCCTTTGGTTAAGGCTAAACAACTTGATGAAGAAGAGTTATATGCTGAGCAACAACTTTCCAAACAGATAGAATCATTAAGAAGAAGTTATTTGACAGCGGAAGAGTCGCAGAAGATCAGATTAAAAACCCAGATAGACAGGCTATCAGCACAACGCGAGCTGATTCTTTCTAAAGTCAATTCTGGTGAACAAATTAAATCTCTCCCTGCCTTCTGGGCTATTCAAAGAAGAATACCTGCCGGAACAAAAATGATTCACTTTACTGAGGTCGGTGATCAGTTATATAAATCCACCCTTGACAAGGAGTCGGTGGATATCGAGGTCATCGATGGAGAAAGTACCGGAATCTTTGCTTTGATCGATAAAACCGCTGATGATCTTTCCAGCGGTGCTACAAACCTTAATGATCTTTATGAGCTGTCGGAAAGACTCGGTATTGATAATATTTCATCTGAAACAGATAAACTCATAATCATACCGGACAATCATCTGTACCGCATACCCATGGATATTCTGCCGGTTCAGAAACCGCGATCAGCAATTTCTTACGGAAGTGCGCACTATCTGATCGAAGATCATGAGATCGAATTTTATACATCACTCAGTGAGTTCGTTTATAATCAGAGAAGAACAAACCGTTCATTCACTGAGGATATATCCATCTTTGCGATCGATAAATTCGACGGATTTGCAAACAGTAATCTACCCACATTGCCATATACGATCATTGAGGCAGACTGGATCAGACTCGTTTTGGATTCATTCAGCAATAAGAAGATCTATATCAGAGAAAATGCTACCGTTGAAAGTTTTAAAAGAGAAATTGCACAATCAAGGGTAGTTCATGTTGCAACTCATAGTGAGGTTTCTGAAGAAGACCCATTGTTCTCTACTATCTATTTAAATGCATCTTCAGCTGAAGATAATGGGGCAATTGCAAAGGAGCAGGCGCTCTACGCATACGAATTATTTAACACACAACTGAATACTGAACTAATTGTACTCAACTCCTGCAGTTCCGGCTCGGGTAAATACATGCAGGGAACGGGAATTATGGGGATCACACGGGCATTAAGATATGCCGGTGCGCGCAGTCTGGCTCTTAATTTGTGGTCTGTAAACGACCATAAAGCTGCTGACCTGTCCAAGGAATTTTATTCATATATCGATAAAGGAATGGATAAAAGTACTGCAATGCGTAATGCCAAGCTTTCTTTGCTCAGATCCGGAAGCGCCGACCCTCATTACTGGGGGGCATACATGTTGATCGGCAACCCCACTCCCGTGAATTCAAATTCTAACCAATACATCTTGTTGTTCGGACTCTTTGCGGCGGTAGTTATGACCACCGGTTATGCAGTCAGAAAACAGCAGGACTGATCCCGAATTCATACTTTAATACAGAAGCTCAGATTAATCTGCGCTACTTAGTGCATCAAGATAGGTCTTAGCGACCCTGCTGAAAGCTCCATCCAGCGACAAGGCTGATTCAAATGCTACTTTAGCCAGAGTGAACTGATCCATTTGCAAATAAGCATTTCCAAGATAATAGTATGCTTCTTCCAGGATCAGTTTATTTATGTCTGAAGTTTGCTCTGTAATCAATGTAAAGTTACTGATCGCTTCACTGTACATGTTATTATTATACTGAATAGATCCAAGGCTTAATGCGATCTCAGCTTTTTCAGAATCATTCGAAGCATTTTGCAATGCTCCCTCCAGCATGGAAATGGCACCTGGAATATTTCCGTTGGTCGCCATTCTGAGCGCTTGTCTGATTGTTTCATTCTCACCGGTATTGTTATCATCCACACCACGGACATTGTCCAATGCGATGGTTGCTACAGGATCAATACCCATTCCTGTATCTCCACTATTCATAATACCCAGAACACCGGCTACTATGACCACTGCGGCTGCAGCTGCGTAACGAGCGTATTGGCGTAGAACATAGATCCTGGAAGTTGACCGCTTGCTCTTTCTGGACTCAATTACCTTCTTTAGATTTGCTATGGATTTTAGGTAATCTAAATAGTATTCATCCTGAACAAGCTCCGCCCACAACGCATCTACCTCGTCGGCGCTTAATCTGCCGTTGACGTAAAGATCGATCTTGTGCTCGAGCTCTTTATTAAAATTACTTTCGATCATTTCTGTAAATTATTGATTGCTATCGTATGTTTTGTAGTCCTGTACTTGTCGATTTATCCCTCAAGAAATATTAAATCTTTGTACATTTTTGCCGTCATATTTAAGACCTTAACCTTCTATGCAGTCTCTGACAATAAAAAGAGCAACTCATTACAGCTTTGTTACATCTTTTTTGAAGAATGTATTAAAAAAAACACCTTTTTTTGCTAACACTAATCTTACTGTGAATTCTTCATTGTACACCCTTAATAATCTTAGTAAAATTTCATGAAAAACAGAAACATAGGCTCTATTTATTTATCCACATTTCTTTTTTTAATTATTCTGTCATTTGCCTCCTGCTCTGATACAGGACAGAAGATCAGCGGTAACATTGATTATATTGGCAACTCAAACCTGATTGTTGAGTATCCGAAACTTCATTACAAGTACTCACAAACAGTTCAGGATACACTTAAAATCGATGCTGAAGGAAATTTTAGTTTCAACCTCCGAAACACTAGTGCCGGGAACCCGTCCATATTAATTCAGGACAGAAGCTACCCGCTTTTTATCCCGGGTAATGACCTGGAAATAAACATCATACGCTCGGATTTTCCACAGAGTGTTTCCGTAGAAGGATATGAAAAAAACTGGGATGAGAAATATGATCTGTACCTGAAAGCAGTGGAGGGAATGGATGAGCTAATTGAAGCCGAAGTAGAAAAAATGAAGGTTGGAAAGGCGAATGATGTGATCCAACTGGCTCAGGAAAAGATACATATTGCCAGGGAACATCTGTCAGATACCCCCTTTTCTTATATGATCGACAAAGTGAGCGGGGAATATCTTGTTTTACGGATCAGGTCAGTTGAGTACAACGACCGTAATTTCCCGGATTTCAATACAGATTCTGTACGCACTGCCGTAGTAGAAGAAGCTTCCGGATCCGGGTTCTTCGGGTTTGAAAGTCTTAAGGCTCAGCGTGCAGGGATAAGGGATTTTTCGCATTATTATTCGCGAACTTTCGGGATTTACGATAGTGTGGAATCAGCTGAAGGACAGGAACTATCTGAATACGATATTAAAAGACTGGCTTTTAAAGAGCTAAATCTCAAAAAGGAAGAATTACTTCCTTACATCACTGAACGAGATGCCCGGGCTTATGCGGAACTCTTTTATCTTGCCGAAAGGATTGGTGAGCAGCCACTGGATTCAACTGAAAAATACTATTCATACTATCTAAGTGAATATGAATCCTACACGGATTACATCCGCTTTATTACAGAGTTCTATGATCGTATGAAGAAAGTGTCACCGGGAAATCCTGCTATCCCATTTGAACTGCCTGACAGGCAAGGTGAAATACACCGAATGGCTGATTATGAAGGTAAATATGTATTGCTTGATTTCTGGGCCGGATGGTGTCAGCCTTGTCTGGATGAATTTCCCGCTATGCGTAACTTGTATGAAAAATATCCCCGGGCAGATTTTGAGATACTGGGTATATCAAATGAGGTTGACTCCCTTCAATGGATAAGAGATATTGAGCAGTTTGAAAATCCATGGCCTCAATTCTACGGTGGAAAAGGATTTGAGGAAGAGACCTTCAAGGCATATCAGGGTGGAGGAATTCCTTTTTACATACTGATAGGGCCGGATGGTAACATATTGCGATATAATGACATACGACCAACCTTCAATCTTGAAACAATTTTAGACTCACTGATCACAGATTAACAATGAAAAATCTGACATCTTACTTTTTATTGCTGCTTTTTGTTATCAGCTGTAGTTCAAACGGCCAGCCGGCTTCTGAACAGAATTCACCCTTTACAGACCAAGAAATAGGTCAGATGATACTGGTAGGATTCAGGGGTACAGAGATCAAAAAAGACAGTCCCATTTATAAAGACATCAAAGAAAGGAATATTGCAGGCGTTGTTCTGTTTGAACGGGATGTTATCACCGGCGATACTGCCCGTAATATCTCAGATCCTACTCAGCTCCTCTCTCTTGCAAGTTCTATTGTTGCAAATTCCACTACCCCTCCGATCATAGCAGTAGACCAGGAAGGCGGAATGGTTTCCAGATTAAATCAATCAAAAGGCTTTCCTGTATCCAGGTCAGCTGAATGGCTCGGAAATCAAGATATCGAAGATACTACCCGCTATTATGCCAAAAGAATGGCTCAGGAATTTATGGTGGTTGGTCTGAATACTAATTTTGCGCCTGTGGTTGATGTAAATACCAACCCTCAGAATCCGGTAATCTCCAGATACGAACGCAGTTTTTCTTCTGATCCCGATAAAGTGATCGAGCATGCCGGATACACCATTAATGAATATTCTACCGAAGGGCTTCTGACGGTTCTGAAGCATTTCCCGGGTCACGGCAGTTCAAGCACCGACTCTCATCTCGGAGTGACCGATGTATCAGAAACCTGGGATGCAGCCGAACTGGAACCTTATAAAGCACTCTTCGATACATTTGATATTCGTGCAGTCATGACTGCTCATATCTATAATGCTCAGCTGGATTCGGTCTGGCCATCTACCCTCTCTGAAAATACTATTAATGGATTACTAAGAGATTCTCTTGGGTTTGAAGGAGTCGTATTCTCTGATGATATGCAAATGAAAGCCATTACTTCGGAATACGGACTTGAAACTGCTATTACCCAGGCCGTTAATGCAGGAGTAGATATCCTGATATTCGGAAACAATCTGGTTTATGATGAAAATATAGCATCAAAAGCTATTGCCATTATACAGGAAGGAATACGCACAGGTGATATTGACGCTGAAAAGGTCAGAGCAGCTCTGGACCGCGTCGGAAAACTTAAAAAGGAAGTTATTGAGGATCTCTGCACATGTCTGAACTTCTGAGTAGAGCGGAGATCATTGACAGAACCACGCAATACATTCAAGACCTGCTCAGGGATGAGGGAACCGGACATGACTGGTGGCACATTAAACGTGTAAGAGATATGGCTCTCTTTCTCGCCGATAAAGAAGGCGCGGACCTTTTCGTCGTTGAAGTGGCTGCACTGTTACATGATATCGCCGACCATAAGTTCCATGACGGAGATGAGAATATTGGTCCCGCTAAAGCCAGGGAGTGGCTGCACAGTCTAAATGCTGATGATGACCTCATCAATGAAATAGTCACAATCATTCGTGAAGTGTCTTTTAAAGGAGCTCACGTAAATACTGAGATGAGCAGCATTGAGGGACAGGTTGTACAGGATGCAGACCGTCTTGATGCACTTGGAGCTATTGGTATAGGAAGGGCCTTTGCCTATGGCGGCTATAAAGAACGACCCATGTATGATCCGGACATTGATCCGGTTATGCACCATTCATTTGAAGCTTACAAAAAAGAAGCCGGTCCAACCGTGAACCACTTTTATGAAAAATTATTTCTACTGAAAGACCGGATGAATACCAGTACTGCCAAAAAAATTGCCCGGAGACGGCATAATTACATGAAAGACTTTATTGACACATTCATGTCTGAATGGAATTTCAATACCAAAAATGATCTCTGATGAAATATAGCTATAACGATTTTATTTCCTCATTTACTGATGCCAAAGAGCGTGCTGCTGACCTGATCCAACATTTTCCGGAGCAGAAGCTTAACACGAAACCAATGGAGAAGAAATGGTCCGCTCTGGAGATCTTAAGTCACCTGATCCAGACCGGTAATAAATACAAAGAACAGCTGGAAACCTTATTCAAGAGCGGAATTGAGGATATGCCCCAGGGGTCTGAACCCTTTGAGCCGAATTTGTTCATGCGTTGGTTTATCTCACAGGTAAGCCCGCAAAATACCCGGCCACTCCCCACGGTTAAACCATTTGAACCGCTGGCCCATGAGATCCTTGATAAGGATATTTTACTGAAGGATTTCCTTTTGCTGCAGGATTTCGCAATTAAGACCGTAACTGAATGCAAAGATAATGGCCTTGACATGGACGAGATCAGCATTCGTAACCCCATTGTTAAGATTGTACCGATGAGTCTAACCGCCTGTTTTGGCGTGATGTCTGCCCATCAGAAAAGACACTTCGGACAGATCGAAGCTCTCAGTAAAAAATTCTCTAGTCCCGCTTAAATTTTCGCTCTCTTTCCGGATACTTATCATAGGGAAAAAGGAATAAGCCGTATGGTTCGTGTCCTTTCTTTCCCACATCCTGATGGTGACGCTGATGTGCTCTTCTGACCAGTTTCATGATCGTACTATCGCTGCTGAATGGCATAAACCGCTTATGCGTGAAAAGATCATGAATAATAAAGTATAACAAACCGTACAGGGCTATTCCTGCACCGATACCGAATCCGGGAGCACTGAAGATCTGATCATATCCACTACTGATCAACCAGATCGAAATTCCTGCAAAAATCAACGAAAACAGATCGTTCAATTCAAACAAACCATGCTGTGGTGTATGATGCGATTCATGGATAAACCACAATGCTCCATGGAATAACCATCGGTGAACACAATAAGACACGATCTCCATGCCCGCAAATCCTGCAAAAATAAATCCGGTAAGGTAAAGCCAGTCCATCATTTTTTTACGCTCTAAACAGCCCGATTAAGATCAATCGTTCATAAATAAAATTAGTTACTGGTTTTAGTTTATATCCATTACACATATATTGTACATATATTAATAAGCAAGAGAAATTATGCAGAACATGAAGGCAAAAGATGCACATAAATCAACAAATTATCTAAATCTGGCTGAGAATGAACAAACCGGATTCCCCTCCCCTGCAAATGATCACCTGGAACATACTCTTAGCCTGGATGAACTCATTGTAAAAAGGCCTGCATCCACTTTTTATGTACGCGCTGAAGGAAATGAGATGAATACCTCCGGTATCAGGGACCAGGACCTGCTGGTGGTAGACCGCTCTGTTAAGCCATCGAGCGGTCAGGTTGTTATCGTAGCTATTGAAGAAGAATGTCTTGTCAGGAAGCTGATCATAAGAGGCGGACACATATATCTCATTTCTGATCAGAACGACCGCCAGCCTATACGGGTCAAACCGGAAATGAACTGGATCATCTGGGGAACGGTCACCCACGTGATCAGAAATATGACCAAAGCATGATGAATATCCCGGATTCCTTTGAGAGCAGAGGCAGCATTGCCTATGCAATGATCGATTGCAATAATTTTTATGCTTCCTGTGAAAGAGCTTTTGATCCATCATTAAAGAATAAACCCATTGTGATACTATCAAATAATGACGGATGCGTGATCGCAAGATCCAATGAAGCGAAAGAGATTGGTATACCAATGGGTGCCCCTGAGTTTAAATATCGCGAAGAATTTAAAAAACATAAGGTTGCTGTACTTTCCTCAAACTATGCTTTGTATGGGGATATGTCCCGTAGAGTCATGGATGTCCTGAGAGAAATGACCCATGATATAGAGGTATACAGCATTGATGAGGCTTTTGCTGAGTTGTCAACTAATACCTTTGCAGACCTCGAACAGTATGGGAAAAAGATCCGGGAACGGGTACTGAGATACACCGGAATCCCCGTCTCGGTAGGGATCGCAGAGAGTAAAACGCTGGCCAAGATCGCAAACGAAAGAGCTAAAAAGAATCCTGAATATCACGGTGTACTCAATCTGGTAGGACATGACCGGACCGATGAGCTTTTAAGTGCAATCCCTCTGAATGATATTTGGGGTATTGGTAATGGCATGACCTTACGCCTGAACAGATACCATATTGAAACTGCGCTGGACCTGAAACAAACGATCCGGAATAAAAGGTGGGTCAGAAAACATCTTAATGTTACCGGCCTAAGAACCGTTCTTGAGCTCAATGGCATACCCTGCATGAAATTGGAGCAGACCCTTAATGCAAAAAAGGGGATCCTGTCATCCAGAATGTTTGGAAAACCAATGTACAAAGTTCAGCCTGTTCAGGAAGCAGTTTGCAGCTATGCCGCAAGAGCTGCAGAAAAACTCAGGGCTCAGAAAAGTGTATGTACCAACCTGCAGGTAACCCTGGTCACCGATAAATACGAGAATCCGGGGAATAAATATAAATATACCGGCTTCATTACTTTTTCCAATCCGACCGCGCACTCCCCGCACATTATATCTGCAGCAGCCGATCTGACCTCCTCATTGTTCAGAAATGGGAACAAATATAAGAAAGCATCTGTGATGCTGACGGGTCTACATCCTGACCAAGAAGTACAGATGGATCTGTTCAACGAATCCGGTTATGATGATCAGCAAAGGGCACTTATGTCCTGTATTGACCAATTAAATTCGAAACACGGCAGAAATACTGCTAACTTTGCTGCCACAGGCCTGCACCGTCAAACCGGTGATGAACGAGTCTGGAAAATGAAACAGAATTATCTTAGTCCCCGGTATACCACCCGGTGGGATGAGATCATGACAGCTAAAACCGGATAGATGTCTTTATTATTTATTGCTCCAGGGAGAGATCTCAGCGGAATAGAATCAGCGCTTCAAAAGCTGGATCCTAATATCGACATTGATATCTGGCCAGCTGTTTCCAGTAAGGAAAGGGTTCGTATGGCAGTATGCTGGAATCACCCCGCCCATGTACTTTCCGAATTTCCAAACCTGGTGCTTGCGTCCTCTCTTGGTGCAGGAGTGAATCATTTGCTCAATGACGGTTCATTGGATGAGGATATTGCCCTCAGCCGTGTAGTGACCAATGACCTTAAAGACCAGATGACCGAATATGCTCTGATGTCGGTTCTGGCTTACCGCAGAAAGTTTGCACGATATGTAGAACAAAAGCGAGAAGCTCACTGGAGTGTCAGCTCACCGGTACCTATGTCCGACTCCGTGATCGGGGTAATGGGGCTGGGTGAGATGGGAATGACCATTGCACGTTCTTTTGCAAAACTAGGTTACCGTGTAAATGGCTGGAACCGTTCCGGAAAGAATACATCCGATGTACAGGTCTATACAGGTAAGGATCAGCTAAAATCTTTTCTGGAGAACAGCAATATTATAATCTGTACCCTCCCTCTTACAGTTGAAACCGAGGGAATATTGAATCTGGATCTATTCAAACAGATCAGGAAACCGGGTTACTTTATCAACATGGGAAGAGGCAGTCATCTCGTGGAGGAGGATCTGATCTATGCATTAGATGTCAGAGAGCTCGAAGGAGCCTGTCTGGATGTATTTGAAAAGGAACCTCTGTCTCCGGATCATATCTTCTGGAATCGACCTAATATCATGATCACCCCACATATTGCAGCCCTGACCGACGATGAGGAAGCAGCCTCGGTCATACTTGAAAACTATAAACGCTGCCTATCAGGAATGGATCCTTTATTCAAAGTAGACAGAAAAAAAGGTTACTAGCTGAACCATTTACTGCAAAAATAACCTGACCATACTAAAATAAGACCCCCGGCGATCTGAATGATCAGATTCCAGGTTGCGAGGCCAATTTCACCAGCTTTCCAGAGCAGAAAAGACTCGCTGGAGAAAGTTGAAAAAGTGGTAAATCCACCCAGAATTCCAACGAAAACAAAAAGTCTTAGGTCCGGATTCATCCACTCTTTAAACTGAAAAACCCCGGCCAACAGGCCGATCAGAAAACAGCCCAGCAGGTTTGCAGTGATGGTTCCGTAGGGAAGGCTGTGCATATTCCAGGAAGGGGTGGTAAGTGCAGAGATCAGGTAGCGGCTGACTGCCCCAAGAAATCCGCCGGATCCAACTGCAATTACAGACCAGATACTCACTGATCCCATTCTAAATTTTTACCTCATGAACCCAATTATGGGTGTCTTCAATGCGGCCATACTGTATACCAGTGATCTCATCATAGCAGCGTTGGGTGAATTCTCCAGGCTCATCCTGATCCAGCCTAATAGTACGACCGTTATGCTCGATAAGTCCAACAGGTGAAACGACTGCCGCAGTACCTGAGCCAAATACCTCCTTCAGGTCTCCATCATCGTAAGCATCAAATACTTCATCGATACTTATGCGTCGTTCTTCAACATTCAGTCCCCATTCCCTGGCAAGCTGGATCACAGATCTTCGAGTCACCCCGGGCAGAATAGATCCGGTTAAGGCTGGGGTTACCAATGTATCCCCAATAAGAAAATGGATATTCATGGTCCCCACTTCCTCTATATACTTATTTTCAATGGCATCGAGCCAGAGTACCTGAGTATAACCGTTTTGCTGTGCTTTTCGGGCTGGCAGAAAACTGGCAGCATAGTTACCTCCTGTTTTAGCTTCGCCGGTTCCCCCATTTACTGCTCTGACGTATCCGTTCGGGGTTGTGAGTTTAACCGGTTTGAATCCTTCTTTGTAATAGGCTCCAACCGGTGAAGTGATAATATAATAGCTGTATTTATCTGAAACTCTCGCTGCCAGGAGATCGTCAGAAGCAAAGATAAACGGACGTATGTATAAGGCTGTACCGGGCTTTTTAGGCACCCACTGATGATCCAATCGGATCAGGTTATCCAGAGCGGAAATGAACATTTCATATGAGGTCTCAGGAATACATACTCTGCGGCAGGAATTATTAAATCTTTGATGATGAACCTCCGGACGAAAGATATTGATCGTGTTCTCGTCTTTATAAAATGCTTTCATTCCTTCAAACACAGTCTGCGCATAATGAAGTGCATTCATAGCCGGTGTGACCTCAATCGGTCCATAGGGATTGATCTCCGGTTTATTCCATGCCCCATCCTCATAATGGCACTCAAACATGTGGTCGGAGAAGATCTTTCCAAACTGCAGATCATTAAAATCTACCTCGTGAATTCTGCTGTTATCGGTTAGATTGATCTGCATATCGGTATTTGTCATAGCTTCATTCATCATGGCATAAAAATAAGGTCTTTTTATGAAAATATTATGATAACTTTTGTTATCAGATCCTTCCGGCAACCACTACCCCGTACTCTGCATGGCTGCTGCTATCCCATTTATATTCAGGAACATAAGTTCTGTCATTGTTTTTTCATCTGCCCCCCTTTCTTTACCATTATCTCTCAGCAGATCGGACTGAACTATATTTAAAGGATAGGTAAATGGATTTCTGAAAGCAATTGAATTTTGGATTACAGGGTTATGATCCAGGATGTTATCCGTACCCGTAATTTCCAGGATCCATTTTTCTGTACGCTTGAATTCACTTACGATATGATCGTGAAATGTTAAAGTTTCTGAGCGCTCATAAAGCTTGGCTGTAGCCAGGTGAGTTCTGGCCATTTCTCTTTGGGCATTATTTAATACGGTCTTGAAAAAAGGCCAGTCGTTGAACCATTTTTTCATGGTATCCAGTGCATCTGAATGTTCACTTATTGTTTCTTCAATGGCGGTACCAATACCATACCAGCCCGGAATATTGTATCTGAGCTGGGTCCAGGCAAATACCCAGGGAATCGCCCTGAGACTATCGAAGTTCATCTCACCGGTGCTTCCTCTGGAGACTGGTCGGGATGCGATAGGAAGTTTACCTATATATTCAATAGGAGTTGTACCCATATACCAACCCCAGAAATCCTTGTCATCTATCAGTCCCCTATAGGTCTTCATACTTTTTTCTGCGAGGTCCTCCATAATATTTTTCTCATGGTCTCCTTTCAGGTTATGCTCACCATCTCCCGGTTGCATGGTAACCATTGCCATGGCATTTACAATCTGCTCCAGGTGCCGGTGCGTGATTCCTGTAAGTGAATATCTGAATGAGATCACTTCACCCTGCTCTGTAAACCGGATCTTACCGTTGTTCGATATTGCCGGCATGGCAAGAATCGCCTTACTCGACTGTCCTCCTCCTCTTCCAACCGTACCCCCGCGTCCGTGGAATAACCTAAAATCTACATTATGCTTCCGGCATACTTTGCCCAGCTGATACTGTGCTTTATCCAGTGCCCAGTTAGCCATCCAGTACCCCCCATCTTTATTACTGTCTGAATAGCCCAGCATGATCTCCTGAAAATTACCTCTTGCTTTGATCTGTGCTGATGTAAATGGATCTTCGTAGATCTTTTCCATTAAACCGGCACTGTTCTCCAGGTCTTCAATGGTTTCAAAGAGTGGTACAATATCCAGTTCACAACTGATCTCCCCATTTTCATAGGTCCACAGACCAGTTTCTTTTGCAAGTAACATGACTTCCAGTATATCACTGATTCCGTGAGTCATGCTTATGATATAACTGCCAAAGAAATTCTTGTCCAACGTGAACATATCCCGGATCTCAAGAAATACCCCAAGCACTCTCTCAGCCGTTGAACTATGTTCCGCGTTCAACGGGCTTAAGGGTCGGGGATTCTTCAGTTCCGTTCTCAGAAGAGTGATCTTTTCCTCTTCATTCAAGGAAGCGTAATCCTCAGCCACTCCTGCCTTTTGCAATAATTCATGTACTGTTTCCTCATGTAAACGACTATGCTGCCGGACGTCTAATGCGCTAAGATGCATCCCGAATGTTCTGGCCCTGACCATTAATTCAAAAAAGGGTCCTTGCTGCAGTAAACCGCCAAGATCGTTATGGATCAGGCAATCTCTGATCAGGTTCAGATCACGAATCAGCTTATTCAAATCGTATTGCGAAGATTGTCTTAGCAGTTCTTCTTTGGGTCTTTCCAGCGCTTGTTTCTGATCTTCGATCCTGATCATCATATGAGTGATCTTTCTTCTGAGGATCTCATTCTTGTATCTTCTATGATACCTGTCAGATATCGGGGCCTCTTCCCGGTCTATCTCTAAAGATCTTTCAAGATCTTCAGTTATTTCTACCTGCTTATCAGATATACTCAGATATCTACGAAGTTCATTAAGGTCTCTCAGATACAGATCGAAAACCGTTCTGCGCTGTTCTAAGACTGTTTTCCAGGTCACACTCGAAGTCACATTTGGATTCCCGTCTCTGTCACTTCCGATCCAAGATCGGTATCGGATCACCACCGGTAATTCAGGAACTGATCCGTAATAAGTCATGAAGGCCTGTCGCAGATCACGGTACAGGGTCGGGATCGTATCCCAGATAGAGTGAGTAAAATAGAATAAGCCGTTTTCCACTTCATCTTCAACCGTGAGTCTTTCGGACCGGATCTCATCCGTATCCCACCACAGGTTCAGCTGGTTGATAATATCCAGGTACATTTCTTCTGCCTGATCAGGTGTCAGGTCGCCAGAGGCTAAAGCATCCAGTTTGGCAGAAATTGCCTGTTGCTTGGTAAGAATACTGCGCCGGCGGGCTTCTGTAGGATGAGCGGTGATCGTTGGCTCAATATTCATCCTCTCAAATATCCCGATAGCTTCATCCAGACTATAGCCGGCTTTTTTAAGCTCATAAACTGCCTGTGCTATACTTTCCTTCCTTGGCTCTTCTTTGGTTTCATCAAACTCTCTCCTGTGGTTGATACGGGAAATCTCATGTTGCTCCAGTGAATTGACCAGATGAAAATAGGTGGTATAGGTTTTAAGCAGGTCTCTGATCTCACCAAGAGACATTGCCTGTATCTCGTCCGAAGCCGTTTTCAGTGCTGACTGATCGCCTTCATCCAGTGCCTTCCTGGCCAGTCCCGGCAGAATCCCCATCCTGTTAATAAATTCTTGTCCGTATTTTTCTTCCGTGATCTTTTCGAGAATAGCCGTGAGCTGAATGATCCGGTCACTAAGGCTTTGACTGATACCACTATTAGCGGCAAATTCTTTTACCTGTTCGGTTAAAGACATATATGATGGTGTTGATGAATATGTTATTATTTTAGGTCTATAATAACCAAAGCGTTATTTATTTTCTAAAGATGAATCCAATTGGTAAAATATGAATCCGATCTCCAGATGTGAATGGGCGGATGGACAATCAGAAAGCTATGTTGCCTATCATGATATGGAATGGGGTGTTCCAGTTCATGATGATAAGGTTCATTTTGAATTTATCACGCTTGAAGGTGCACAGGCCGGTTTAAGCTGGGCCACCGTTTTAAAGAAAAGAGATCATTATCGCCGGCTGTTTGCCGGTTTTGATCCGGAAATAGTAGCGGGATTCACTTCAGAAACCATCGAACGCCTTCTGCAAGATCCCGGGATCATACGAAACCGTTTAAAAGTGGAATCTACGGTCACAAATGCACAGGCTTTTTTGAAGGTGCAGGAGCAGTATGGTTCATTTGATAATTATATATGGAGCTTCACCGGACAGAAAGTATTGGTTAACCATCCTGCC
Organism: Balneola sp. MJW-20; assembly: GCF_040811775.1. Lineage (NCBI taxonomy): Bacteria > Pseudomonadati > Balneolota > Balneolia > Balneolales > Balneolaceae > Gracilimonas > Gracilimonas aurantiaca. Next base: position 399,070 of record NZ_JBFNXW010000002.1, on the reverse strand, counting down.
TCCATAAAAGACCTTCCGGCCAGTACCCAATTATCTGATCAGATCTCAAAGGATCTCAAGAAAAGAGGTTTTCGGTTTGTAGGATCCACTATAATCTATGCCTATCTGCAAGCCTGTGGAATCGTCAATGACCACACGATCGACTGCTTTCGTTATGAGGAACTGACCTGATCCCAGCCGTGCTTTTTAAGCCATGGTTCTACGTGATCATCAACGTATTTAACCACAAATTCTGCCCGCTCAAGTAATGCAGCGGCTACTGCCGAACGGGCTCCTGATTTGCAGGAAACCAATACAGGTTTATCGGTTGGTACTTCATCCATGCGATCTAAAAGTCGGGTATGCGCAATATTCAGTGAATCGGGATGAGCTCCCTCCTCATATTCAGATAGTTTCCGGACATCCAGTAAATATGCTTCCTTATTCTTCAGCTTGTCATCCACATCGCTGAATTTAATAGTATCTGTACGAAACAACTCTCCTCCTGCATCTTCAAAAGCTTCGAGGTCCTGAGGAGTAGCATAGGCCTCAATATTATCGAGTCCGATCCTGATGAGGTCTGTAACTGCTTCTTCCAGTCTGTCTTCGTCAACGATCAGAAAGATCTTTTCATCTTCCCGGATATAGGATCCGGCTACGGTATTAAACTGTTTATTTAGCGGAGATAACAGAGAACCATGAATGTGCTTGGCCATAAATGATTCCTTATCTCGTGTATCCAGAATCACTGCATTAGATATACGAACCTGCCCAATGATAGCCTGTACCGTTAATCGCCCGGGTGTTGGAAGATGGCCCAATACCGGTGGTCCCTGACGGTTATCTCTTTTCATTCGTGCAAAATACAATGGAGGTTCAGGCTGCCCGCTCAGGATGAAATCAACAAAATCATCTTCAGTAATAGCTGCCCGGATCGACTGATTAAACCTTTGCTCATATCCCACCGTAGATTCCGGAACAGCTCCTAATGCTTTTCCACAAGCGGATCCAGCTCCGTGTCCCGGCCATAACTGAAGATATTCCGGAAGGTCATTGAAGATCTTTAGTGATTCATACATGACCTTGGCAGAACTCTCCATAACCCCTTTTTGTCCTGCTGCTGTTTCAAGCAGATCGGGTCGGCCGACATCACCTACAAAAACAAAATCTCCGGACAGGATACCCATGGGTTGGTCGGTGGTTGCTCCGTCAGTAACCAGGTAACTCAAATGCTCGGGAGTATGTCCCGGTGAATGAACAGCTTTAAATTCGATATTACCGATCTTAAAAGTATCCCCGTCCTTCAATAGCATATGATCATAATCACTATCCAGCAACCACTCATATCTCCAGTCATTCCCTCCTTCATCTGAAGCAATAGCCTTCACTCCTTTTTCAGCAAACTCTCGTAAACCTGTCAGGTAATCTGCATGAATATGAGTGTCGGCGGCAGCAACAATCTTTAGTTTATTGTCTGCAGCCAGCTTTTCGTATCGGGCGATATCTCGCATCGGATCTATTACGATGGCTTCTCCTGTAGCCTGACATCCGATGAGGTAGGCATATTGTGCGAGTTTATCTTCAAAGATCTGCTGAAAGAACATAGAATATCTAAAGTCGGGTTATTATTAAGCTGTGCAAATATAATATTTTGTTGAAAAGGAAACTCTAATATTCATGATCGAGAATCCTTTGCAAGAATGCCTAAGATAAATAATTGTTCTGGGATATAAATGAATCATCTCAGTTAGATTAACACACGAACCTTAACAAATCTCAACATCCAATTTTGTTATGATTTATATATACTCTGACAAACCTAATTCAAAAGGCTACTATTATGTCAGTTTGGGATAATGAATTTCCTACCCAGGATGAATATGCTCACTATTACGGTAACTACGTACAGCTGGTACCCAAAGAGAACATCATCAATACACTGAACCGGCAGATGCACGAGTTCTACACCTTTATTAATACCATACCCGGTGATAAGGCCTTTGAAGTGTATGAAGAAGGAAAATGGTCAATAAAACAGATCGTGGGGCACCTGATCGAAACCGAGCGGGTCTTTGTATATCGCGCGCTGGCAATGTCGAGACGTGACCCTTCTCCTCTCCCCGGCATGGATCAGGATGATTATGTAAAGTATTCCAACTATAACAGCCGCACCTTAAAAAATCTGGGGAATGAATACCTTGCTGTACGGATCTCGAGTATCCATCTATTTCAAAACATGACGAAGGAAATGCTAAGCCTGAGCGGTAATGCCAGCGGCTATGATTTTACGGTCCGGTCCTTTCCTTTCATTATCGCCGGCCACGAGTTGCACCACCTTAACGTACTAAATGAGAAGTACTTGTAGACCTATACTAGTAGTCATTTCTGCCCTGATTATTCTATATAGCGCTAATATTTCGGGCTTTTCGATGCCCTGGAGGATATTTAATAACGATTCAGCGGACTGATCTTCGGATTATCTTTCATAAGCTCATCTACCTGAAAGTCGAATTCTGTATGATCCTTTTATTACATTTATTCTATCCACTAACCAATATCCAGTTATGTCAGATAATTCAGAAAGCAACAAGATTGTACATGTACACCTCCCAAAAGGCGAGCCCTTAAAAACCACACTAACTGCCGGCAGACATGAACTTACGGCTGATGAACCTATGGATGTACCAAATGGGCAGGATCTTGGACCGGATCCTTATGACTATCTCCTGATGGCATTGGGTTCCTGTACGGTTATGACCATGAAAATGTATGCCGGTCACAAAGGCTGGGAACTGGGTGATATTTTTGTAGAACTAAGACATAATAAAAAGCATGTTGAAGACTGTAAGAATTGTAAAGATCCAAAATCCAGAATGGATGTGATCGAAAAAGAGATCATTATTAAAGGCGATCTGGATCAGAAGCAGCTGGACCGGCTGATCGATATCTCCAAAAAATGTCCTGTACACCGTACACTGCTAAGCGATATCTCCATTGAGACAAGCCTTGGTTAGGCTGTGATACCAAAGAACAGCTCCCTTATTACTGAATTCTGAAACTTACACGCCTGTTGAAAAAGACAGGGGGGCTCACTTTAAAACAGGAGTAAATGATGAAATACAATTATCTGGGCGATACCGGACTGGTGGTATCTGCATTATGTTTTGGAACCATGACCTTTGGCGGGGAGGGCATGTGGGAAGCTGTAGGGAAACAACCCCAAAAGGAAGCGGATGAACTGATCCGTAAATCTCTGGACAGCGGTATCAATTTCTTCGATACAGCCAATGTATATTCCTACGGACAGTCTGAGACTATTCTTGGTAACAGCCTTAAAAACCTTAAAGTAAACCGGAACGAGGCCATCATTGCCACTAAGGTTCGCGGAATGATGGGAGAAGATCACAACAATAAAGGGCTGTCACGCTTCCACATATTTAACTCTGTAGATAAAAGCCTTGAACGTCTTCAGCTAGATCATATTGATATACTCTATGTTCACGGGGTAGATTCGTATACCTCTATCAAAGAGATCATGCGCTGTCTTAATGATCTTATTGAATCAGGAAAAGTACGATATCTCGGGGTGTGTAACTGGCCTGCCTGGATGGTAATGAAAGCACAAGGCATTGCACGTCAGGAAGGCTGGAATGAATTTAAGGCTATGCAATACTTCTACTCACTTTCGGGCAGAGATGCAGAAGACTCACTTATCCCTCTAAGCCGATCGGAGGGCCTTGGATTTATGCCCTGGAGTCCGCTTGCCGGGGGATTCCTCACGGGCAAATACACCCGGTATAAAAAACACTCCGGTGAAAATGCCAGGCGGGACGATTTGGATTTCCCGCCCATCAATAAAGAACAGGGCTATGAGATCGTGGATGTGTTGAAAGAAATTGCTGACTCACATGAAGCTACAATAGCAGAAGTAGCATTGGCCTGGGTCAGAATGAAGTCCGGTGTGACAAGCACCATCATAGGAGCCAAAAATTTAAAACAGCTGGAGTCAAATATTAACTCTGTTGATTTAATTCTAAGTGATGATGATCTGGATAAGCTGAATAAAGTATCCGATACACCAACACCTTACCCTTCCTGGATGGTTGGCCTGCAGGATTCAGACCGGACTAAACCCAACGAGAGAGATCTCTGAGTAAGAATCAGGCTCTGGTATAATAAAAGAGGAAGCAACGGCTTCCTCTTCTCATTTCAATAAACTATTCTGCGGTTATTCTATAACCTCAAGTCCTTCACTGTAGGCCTCGATCGGGATACAGGAACAAACCAGATTACGATCTCCATACGCATCGTCCACCCGGGAGACAGATGGCCAGAACTTGTTCAGTCTCAGATGCTCAAGCGGGAACACGCCTTTGTCACGATCATAAGATCTCTTCCAATCGCCTTCCATTACCACTCTCATGGTATGAGGAGCATGCTTAAGTACATTATCCTCTTTGTCTGCGACTCCGTCTTCGATCTCCTGAATTTCTTTTCGGATCCCGATCATAGCATCACAGAAGCGATCCAGTTCGGCTTTACTTTCACTTTCCGTGGGCTCTATCATAAGTGTACCCGGTACAGGAAAACTCATAGTCGGAGCATGGAAACCATAATCCATCAGGCGCTTCGCAACATCCACCGATTCAATACCGGCACTTTGTTTGAATGGACGAAGGTCTACAATGAATTCGTGCGCTGAACGACCGGTTTTACCGGTATAAAGTATAGGATAATGATCCTGTAACCTATCTTTGATATAGTTAGCATTCAGTATCGCATAACGGGTGGCATCCGTAAGTCCCTTAGCTCCCATCATCCTGATATATGCATAAGAGATCACCAGGATGCTGGCGCTTCCGAAAGGAGCAGCTGAGATGGCAGATATACCCTTTTCACCGCCTGTTTGAATTACAGTATGATTGGAAAGGAAGGGTGCCAAATGCTTTGCCACACCGATCGGTCCCATTCCAGGCCCGCCTCCTCCGTGCGGGATACAAAAGGTCTTATGAAGATTCAGGTGACAAACATCAGCACCGATCTCACCGGGACTGGTCAGTCCTACCTGTGCATTCATATTAGCTCCATCCATGTAAACCTGTCCGCCATGCTTATGGATCAGATCACAGATATCTTTAATACGATGCTCAAACACTCCATGGGTTGATGGATAAGTCACCATTAAAGCAGCCAGGTTCTCACTGTGCTTCTCTGCTTTTGCTTCTAGATCTTCAAATGAAATATTACCATGCTTATCGCATTCTACCACGACAACATCCATACCGGCCATTACTGCACTGGCTGGATTCGTTCCATGTGCAGATGACGGGATCAGTGCCACTTTACGGTGATGATCACCATTATTCTGATGATATGCCCGGATCGTCATAAGTCCAGCATATTCACCCTGAGCACCTGAATTAGGCTGAAGTGAAACCGCGTCAAATCCTGTGATCTCACAAAGCCAGTTGTTCAGATCTTTGAATAGCTGAGTATAACCTTCAGCCTGATCTTTAGGAGCAAAAGGATGAAGCTGACCAAACTCCGGCCAGGTTACCGGTATCATCTCTGCTGTGGCATTTAATTTCATAGTACATGAGCCCAGAGATATCATGGAGTGAACCAGAGAAAGATCTTTGTTCTCCAGCTGCTTCATATATCTCAGCATTTCATGCTCGGTTTGATAATTGTGGAAGACCGGGTGATCCATATATGGCTCCTGTCTTTCCAGATCTCCGAAGGCAAGCTCTGCAGATCCGGCTGCCTGATCAACATCAAATGAATTTTCACAGCCGGAAGCTTCTGCAATGATCTTCAATACCAGTTTAACATCTTCCAGATCTTTGGCTTCATCAAAGGCAACGGATACTGTCTTATTATCGATATACCGGAAATTAGCTTCCTTCTTCTCTGCAACAGCTTTAACCTTATCCGCATCCGCTTCGAAAGTTAGAGTATCAAAGAAAATATCATGTTTGATCTGGATACCCATTTTCTTCAGCCCCTCACGAGTCAGAGCTGCAAGACCATGCGTTCTGGCTGCAATGTTTTTTAGTCCTTTCGGGCCATGGTAAACGCCATACATTCCGGCGATCACGGCTAGCAGTACCTGAGCGGTGCAAATATTAGAGGTGGCTTTCTCTCTACGGATGTGCTGCTCGCGGGTCTGAAGAGCCATTCTGAAAGCCGGCATTCCCTCTGCATCCTGAGTTACCCCAATGATCCTGCCGGGGAGTTTCCTTTTAAATTGTTCGGAGGTAGCAAAATATGCGGCATGAGGACCACCATAACCCATCGGCACCCCAAAACGCTGGGTGGAACCAACCACAACGTCTGCTCCCATTTTGCCTGGTGATTTTAGCAGTGTGAGACTCAACAGATCTGCAGCCACCACACAAAATACATCATTCTCATGCGCTGCCTCGATCATAGAAGTATAGTCATGAACATTTCCTTCCGTTCCAGGGTACTGTAAAAGTATGCCGAATAATGACGGGTCCGTAACGTCCAGATCTTCCACAGATCCAACACGGATCTCTATGTCAATTGGTTCAGCTCTGGTTTTTAAAACATCTATGGTTTGAGGATGGCACCAATCCGAAACAAATAATACATTGGCTGCTTTACGCTTTTTCCCTTTACGGGATCCGAAAAGCATACTCATTGCTTCCGCGGCGGCAGTTCCCTCATCCAGAAGGGATGCGTTTGCGATCTCCATACCGGTAAGATCACTCACCATGGTCTGGAAGTTGATCAGAGCTTCCAGCCTTCCCTGTGCAATTTCTGCCTGATATGGAGTATAAGCAGTATACCATGCCGGATTCTCCAGGATATTACGTTTGATCACATTGGGCAAGAGGGTATCATAATAGCCCATCCCAATAAAGGAATTAAAGATCTTGTTTTTAGATGCGAGGGTACGAAACTCCTCGAGAAACTCCTGTTCACTGATGGCTTCCGGAAGATCCATCTCATCATTGAGGCGAATGCCTTCCGGGATAGTCTCGTTGATCAGCTGATCCAGGGTATCTGCCTTAACCAGATCAAGCATTTCACGGGTTTGTGTTTCGTCGGGTCCATTGTGGCGGTGTGCAAATTTTTCCTTGCCAAAATCGATGCGCATGCGAGCTAAATTTCTTTGGATGAATAAAGATTATGTGGGACTAAAATCAGCTTTCGATAAAACCGTTCCGCTGATGTTTTTGATAAGCTGTAAAATAAGGAAAAATGGGGATAATTCATGCTTTCACTCTGATCAAATAATTCTATTTGTCCGATTTTTTTGATTTATTGGATGCTCTATTCAAACACGAATGTAAAGTGATCAAAATGAAAAAAGCGTCCCCCCTATTTCTTCTTTTATTTATGTGCTTAAGTACTATGGTACAAGCACAGCAGGAGAACGAACTAAAGATCGTCATTGAACCGGATCCGGTTGTTGCAGAAATTGGAATCCCGCTGCAGATCAAAGCCAGCCTGGTAAATTCTCAGGGAGAAGTCTTGCCGGACACCATCCTGTTCTACAGTCGCCGTAACCGTGGTGCTATTGAACTAAGCAGAACCGGTATGCTGAATGCATTAAAACCGGGCACTTATAATATCATAGCTCAACGAAATGGTAGCAACCGAGACGAAAGGATCAGAAAATATTTTGAAGTACAGGTAAAATTCCCTCCGATCACTGATGTGGATATAATTGAACCTGACGAGCAGATCTACACCAACAGCAGCTATGACCTGGATGTGGTAGTGACAGATGCCAAGGAACTGATCAGAGAAGAACCGGCTCTGAGCTTTAGTTCATCTAACGAATCGGTTGTTTTTGCCTCCTACGGTAAACTGATAGCGAAAAAAGCGGGAACAGCTACTATTACTGTAGAATCTGAAGGAGTTACCGACACCTGGAAAGTGAATGTTCGCCCCAATCCGACGGCAAGCATTGACATCACTAACAATGAAACATTGGTTAGAACCGGTGATGTGATCCATTTTAATGCTAAGACTTTCAACAATTCCGGGAAAGAGATCGGTGGTGTTCCCATTCGTTATTCATTCCTGGCCGAACCCGATGATGATCTTGGACAGGGAGCAACCGCTCAGGTTTCACAAGACGGACGATTTGTAGCCAATAAGCCGGGTCTTTATACTTTAGTAGCTACCTCCGGTAATACTTCTGCGGAGCAGATTGTAAGGGTTGAACCACGTAATGCAGCCCGTGACCTTACTTTGGTCGGACACGGAGAGGTTCTTGATGTTCACACTTCTGATCTTTGGGTATGGGAGGGCGTAGACGGTCGTGACTATGCCATAACCGGCACCTGGGGAGCGAACGGAGATGCGTATTTCTGGGATGTGACTGACCCATCGAATATGTTTACCATTGATACGGTAAGAGTAGATGCCCGGACGGTAAATGATGTCAAGATCAACGAAGCCGGCACTGTTGCTGTGATCACCCGTGAAGGTGCTTCAGACCGCAAAAACGGGATCGTTATCCTCGACGTAAGCGATCCGAGCAATGTCAGTATTCTGTCTGAATACAACAAAGAGCTTACCGGCGGAGTGCATAATGCCTTTATCTATGAGAATCATGTATATGCAGTGAATAACGGAACTCGTTATGATATCATCAATATTGATGATCCGCGAAATCCACAGACCGTAGGACGTTTTGAACTGGACACCCCAGGACATTCCATACATGATGTGTGGATCGAAGACGGGATCGCTTACTCCTCTAACTGGAGTGACGGCGTAGTTGCCGTGGATATCGGATCGAATACTGCTGATGGTACTCCCGAACAAATGGGGGTCGCCGGGGGGTCGCCTGAAAATCCCGTAATGCTTGGTTCCTACAGCTATCCCAGCGGCTGGAATCACGCTGCTTTTCCGTTTAAAAGTGAATCAACCGGTGACTTTTATGTGATCGCCGGGGATGAGGCATTCCCTAATGGACTTCCTTCCCGGGAAAATCCGGTTGGAGCAGCCGGATGGATCCACTTTGTAAAATTTGATGGATGGGATTCTCCTAAGGAAGTGGCACGCTACGAGATCCCCGAGGCGGGTACACATAATTTCTGGGTTGTCGGAGACCTGCTCTTTGTAGCCTATTACAATGCGGGACTGCGTATCGTGGATATCTCGGGTGAGCTTATGGGTAATTTGTATGAGCAGGGCCGGGAGATCGCTCGTTTTGAGCCAAATCATCCCGATGCACTGATCCCAAACAGTCCTTTTACCTGGGGACCTCAACCTTACAAAGGGCATATTTTTATAAGTGATTGGAACTCAGGCATATGGGCCATCAAACTTGAAGAAAAACCAGTAACCGGAACCAACTGATCATAATGAGAGTACTCTTTTTATTACTCACATCACTTTTGTTCTCAATCACCAGCCTTAATGCTCAGCAGTACTATGTATACGTTACAGCCGAGTCTGAAGATGAAGTCAGCCTGATCCGCTTTGATGCTCAGAGCGGTGAAGGCGAGATCGTCAGAGATATTGAGGTTGGTAAATATCCTGCTGAAAATGACGGGCCCCATGGTATCAATGTATCAGCTGATGGAGAACATATCTTTGTCTCCATTGCACACGGAAACCCATATGGATACCTGCAAAAGATCGAAGCCGAAACCGGAAAGTTAGTGGCTGAAGCACCGCTGGGAATGTTTCCTGCAAGTATGGAAGTATCCAGCTCTACCGGCTTTTTATACATCGTTAATTTCAATCTGCACGGAGATATGGTACCGAGCACTGTTTCGGTAATCGATCCCGAGATCATGGAAGTGATCACGGAAATCCCGACCGGGATCATGCCTCACGGATCCAGAATGAATGCTGACGGAACGAGACAGTATCATGTATCCATGATGACGGACGAACTCATAGAGATCGATACTGAACTCATGGAAGTGTCCCGACGCCTTCCATTGGGCGAGAGCAGTCATTCAGCAATGCATGCCGGTATGGATCAACAAAGCGGCATGAGTATGCAGAAGGAAATGATGCATAACCCGGTAGAAAAACCTACCTGGGCGGACCCGCATCCCAGTAAACCTCTGGTCTACGTAGCAGCTAACGGATCCAGTGAGATCCTGGAGATCGATACCGGCAAATGGGAAGTAACCAGGCGCTGGGATTCAGGGAAGGCCCCGTATAATCTGGAAGTAAGCCACGATGGAAAGCTACTTGTGGTAAGTTATAAAGGGGAGGCTGCCACCGGAATCTGGGATCTGGAGAGTGGAAAAGAACTGGCCAAGATACCTAACAGTCGTAAAATTACGCATGGAGTTGCTATCTCATCAGATAACCGGTACGCCTTCCTTTCGGTTGAAGGTATTGGCGGAGAGGCAGGGTCAGTAGATGTTATTGACCTTCAAAAGCTGGAAAGGGTAGATTATATAGAAACCGGTAAACAGGCCGGAGGAATTATCTTCTGGAAACAAGAAAGCTGAACTAAAATAACTCTCAGACTATCATCTTTTTAACCGGATCGAGTGGCTGGCGATACCGCCACTCTTCCGGACATTCGTCAGCTCCGATTCTTCCAGTGCACTGATCTCATAACCGAGTCTGTCTGCGATTTCCATGATCAGATGTTCTAAACGGCCTTCTTCCGTATTAAGTTTGATCAGTGCGGATCTGGATCTCAGATCGATCTTATGAATGGCCTTCCCAATCATATCCGCACATTGTAATATTTCATCAGCGGAATACGATTCTTCAAGTGCAATACTGGCCGGCGTAAATTTCTTGGTAAAATTACTCAATGAGTTTATCTCACCACTCTGCTCATCCTCCTGCAGCCATTCGATGGTATGAGAGAGATCTCGAATGCTATATTTGAGAAATCTTGAATTCTTACTTCTGATCTCATAGACGTATTCGGATATCCAGATATCTTTGACCTTATCCATTTCGATATCAAACCAGATCCCGCCATTTTTCAACTCCAGAACAAGGAATTCATCATCAGATTTTCGTTTATTGATTTCTAATGGATGATCCTCATTCAAAATATCCAGCTCATCCTGGAAAGGATGGTCAATGTTCAATCTGATAAAGATCTCATCTTTTTCAGGACTCAAATGATCCGGAGCTGCATTATGCACTTTACATTTGATATCTTCGACCCGAATAAGGATCCTGACAAGGCCGTCGGGGATCTTTTGTTCAAAAGCTTCCATATGGGGTATGACCAATCCGTTATTTTGATTGAGAATATACAAATTAGCAGTTTCTTTGATAATACCAATATTTAGTCATGTCTAAATATTTATATAGAGTAAACAAATACTTATCTTCCAAAAAAACTTAGCACAAATATGATGATACCTACCTGGTTTTATGAACTTAATCCTATTGTCCAGGCACTAACCGGCGGTCTTTTTACCTGGGGAGTGACCGCTCTTGGCGCTGCACTGGTCTTTCTTACCAAAAAGATCAACTATCCTCTTCTAGACAGTATGATGGGATTTGCAGCCGGGGTAATGATCGCGGCCAGTGTATGGTCTCTGATCATTCCTTCCATTGATATGGCGGAAGCTCAGGGAGTGATCTCCTGGCTACCGGCCGTATTAGGATTTTTAGGAGGCGGTTTGTTTTTGAGGGTCTGTGACTATTTTTTACCCCACCTACATATTGGGTTGCCCAGAGATGAAGCAGAAGGTATCCCCACTAAATGGAAAAGAGCGACTTTGCTCGTACTGGCCATTACACTACACAACATCCCGGAAGGTCTGGCTGTTGGTGTTTTATTCGGTGCAGCAGCAACAGGGATCGATCCGACCGGATCAGCAACTGTTGCGGGTGCCATTGCTCTGGCTATCGGTATTGGTATTCAGAATTTTCCGGAAGGACTTGCTGTGTCTATGCCTTTACGTCGTGACGGCTTATCCAGGATCAAGAGTTTCTGGTATGGTCAGCTATCGGGAATAGTAGAACCCATCTCAGCAGTCATCGGTGCTGCTGCTGTAATCCTGGTACAACCTATCCTGCCGTATGCGCTTGCATTTGCTGCAGGTGCTATGATCTATGTGGTCGTGGAAGAGTTGATACCGGAAAGCCAGCATCATGGAAATACCGATATTGCCACTTTGGGAACCATGGTGGGATTCTCCGTGATGATGGTACTGGATGTGGCGCTGGGCTGATCGGTTTATTCGTGCTCTATGACCCAGCGGAATGCTTCTAAGCCATCTTCGGCATCCAGATCATTGATCTCGAAGTCTATACCTCTTGCCCCCGACGCTGCCGTTACCACAAGCTTTTGAAGTTCTTTCCGTCTCTGAAACGGATTAGAACTGAGACCGGCATTCATCACTCTGTTCTTGCGGATCAGGGCTGTAGTTCTCTTCAGGAAACGTGAACGGATCCTGAGCACATTATCTCCCAGAGCCAGTGCCGCATCGCGATACTGTAGCCATCCGATATACACTGCCAGGGGTAAGAGGAACAAACTGGTCCAGCCATATTCCAGAAAGTACCATAATGCCGGAATAAGGATGACCAGGATATATGCCGGCTTCCTCAGATAACGGAATAACGCTTTTTTTGGGGGACGAATAGTGAATTCAGGTTCATCAAATGAAGGTAGAAATCTTTTTACAGCCTCTCCAAGCAATAATCGTGAAATCAGAGGTATCATGACGATTGAGGTTTCCTGCTGATTGACATTATAACCGGCACTTTCAACATAGATCATACCATAGCCAAATGGTTGTCTTAATAGTCCTTCCACAAACCGAACCGCCTGTATCCGGTCGAATGGTATTGTAATATGCTTCCTCTCTATCAGGCCGCTGGTTATGATCAACTCGTCACTGGTACGGTCTAGCCGGAAGTCTGAATACCGGAATATGACCCCCAGAAAAGAGAGGAACCAAGATATAATGATGATCGCAAGGATCAGAAAAACAATTACGGTCCAGTCGCTGTAACCCGGTATTATTTCGGCCAGATATTCTATCGTTTCCTCATTGATGAAATTATCCAGCTGGCCTGCAGTTGCACCAAGAATAGATGCAATAAGCCCAAAATTACCGGAAGTGAAAGCTGCTAGTAATAGATCTTTACTGCTGATGGTCCAGGAATCAATTATACGATCTTCCTCATTATCTGCTAAGGAAACGCCTTCTTCGCTGGATATATCCCCTTCCGTGTCTGTTTTGGTCTTTCTAAGCTCTGTTCTGAGACGGTTTGCTTCAGATCTTTGAACAGCACTGATCGTCGCAGTTTGTGTCCCCCCTCCTGCTGTTTTGATCTCTACTTTCACAAGACCAAATAATCGCTGTATCAGTCCCTCCGTGATGTCGATAACCTGGATCCTTTCTTTTGATAAAAAAGTCTGACTGCGGACAAAGAGTCCTTTTCGGATCTGTAATTCATCTCCGTAAACACGGTATTCAAATCTCCACCAGCGAACAACTCCGGCAACTAATGCAAATACGGCACCCCCGATAAAAAAATAAAGGAAGTAACTGTCCTCTCCCCGGGTGGTCCCAATAAACAGCAGTATAAGGAATGTGACCAGATTCTGCTTGATGAGCTCCAGAACACTGGTAATAGATGCAACTGGATGTTGCCTTTTAAAATCAGACATCCTCTTTAACCTTTCGAACCAATACCGAGATCTTATCACGAAGATCTTCCGCTGTTCTGTCATCCAGAGCGGGAATTTCGTGCGTTGTGGCAGCGGTTGAGACTGTTACCGAAGATAATTCGAATTTGCGGTACAGAGGACCCTGTCGTGTATCCACATGCTGAATGCGATTGATCGGTACCAGTGTTCGCTTACGTATGATAATCCCTCTTAGCAGATCGATCTCCTGATCACTCACATCATATCTCCATCTCTCCCATCTAATGGATGGTATAAGAATAATACTGAGGATGTACATGATCAAACACACTGCGGTGATCAGACCAAAATACAGCCAGGAGATCCCGGACTGTAAAGTCAAGAGGATATAAAACCCTAAGGGTATAAACCACAAGAGCCCGGATAGTCCGGTAGTGATGCGCCAGGCTTTGACAGCGTTCTTATGAATTCTTGTTTCTGGGCTATTCTGCATATGGATTCAATAAAAAAAGCCACACAAAGGTGGCTTTATTCTTGAAGTGCTAACCAAGCTTACATGTCGTTCTTCTTAGCCTGGATTTCCTGACGTACTTCATGTGCCAGGTTTTTCAGATCCATGAGATGCTTACGAGCTCTAGTACCCGCTGCTTTATTCCCTTTCCCATAAAACTTTTCCATGTCTACTTGTAAGTCGCTTACGATAGCATTGATTTCGTCCATTCTACTCATTAGTGTACTCCTGGATTTTTAAATTTTCGGTTAAGGGCATTCCGTATTCACCAAAATACCCAATTGATTCTTAGCCTGAAACTTATGAACAGGCAACTAATTTCTGCCCTAATTTAATAAATCAGCGCGTAAAAGCACTTTTTATTTTAGTTTTTTGAGGGATTTACACAATCTGTTCTTTTTTGATCTGCTCCTTAACTGAAAACATTAACAACAAACCGATTATTAACAAGAGCAAAATTATGCTCATCCCCCATCTCTGGTTACCCATGATCAGGGTGATCCATCCAACTAAAATGGGCCCTGCAAAGGTAGTAAGCTTACCGGACAATGCAAAAAGTCCAAACATCTGACTTCTTAAGTGCTTTGGAGCCAGCCTTCCCATAAAGGTTCTGCTTGCAGCCTGAACCGGACCTACAAATACACCCAGTAACAGTCCCCAAACCCAGAACCAGTTTACAGACTGCACAAATACCACTGCTATTACCGGTATGATCACTCCAGCCAGCGACCAAATTATTGTTTTTTTTGAGCCTGAACGATCATCCATCCATGCAAAAGCATAAGCACCTATACCTGCAGTCACGTTCAGTGCGATCCCGAAATAAAAGATATCTGCCGTCTGAAAACCGAAGGTACCGGCAGCATAGACGCCTCCCATTGCAAAAATGGTGGCCAATCCATCATTATAAAAGATCCTGGCAATGAGAAATTTCGTGATATCCGGCTCATTTTTGAGCAGAGTCCAGCTGTTTTTCAGTCTTTTGATTCCGTCTCTGACAGCATCATCCCAGGCTTTATTTCGTGATGGATTATCATTGGTGTTCAGAAAAAAAGGAATACTGAATAAACCATACCATATCCCCGTCACCAGAAAAGTGATCCTGACATCCTCCGCGGTATCGCTGTTCAGACCAAAAAGACTATTTCCATTCTGTATGAAAACAAAATAACAGAGTATAAGACAAGCCAGACCTCCTACGTATCCGAGGCCCCATGCCCAGCCTGACCATCTTCCCATGTTTTCATTCCCGGCAAGATCCGGAAGCATAGCGTTATAAAAGATAAGGGATAATTCAGCCCCCAGAGTGGCTATAAAAGCCATCGCCAGAGCGAACCAGACCATATCGGTATCCGGTCTGGCAAACCAGAGTGCTGAACAGCCTGCTACACATAAGAGCGTGAAAAAGAGAACCCATGGTTTCCTTCTGCCACCCTCATCAGCAATGGATCCGAGTAATGGTGCAGTCAGGGCTATTACCAGTCCTGCCAGTCCGATCATATTACCCCATAGAGCCGTTCCTTCTGTTTCATTAGCAGCTATCGACTGAGCAAAATAAGCCGCAAACACAAAGGTCTGAATCATCACAAAATAGGCGCTGTTTGCCCAGTCATAAAAAGCCCAGGATAATAAGCCGTTCTTTTCTTTGGTCATGCAGGTAATTAAATATTACAGATGCAGGAATATCGGCTGTTAGCACTGAAATCCAAAAAAATAAAACGGCCTCTAATTTTCTGCAGTACCCCCGATTCCCTGAAAGATAGGGTTCCGGAATCTTTCGAAAGCCGACCGGCTCAGATCTTCGCGATGGTCCGGATGTGCGATCTCTATGAGAGCTTTTGCACGCTGCTTGAGGCTTTTACCGTACAGATCCTTGCTTCCATATTCAGTAACCACATAGTGTACGTGAGCACGGGTCGTTACCACGCCAGCCCCTTGTTTAAGAAATGGTACGATACGGCTGATTCCTTTGCTGGTTGTTGAGGGTAATGCTATGATAGGTTTACCTCCCTGAGAGAGAGATGCACCCCTAATAAAGTCCATCTGTCCGCCAACTCCTGAGTAATGATATGTGCCTATGGAATCCGCACAGATCTGGCCGGTGAGATCCACTTCTATCGCGCTGTTTATAGCTGTTACTTTCGGGTTTCGCCTGATCACAGCGGTATCGTTGATATAAGCAATATCCAGCATTGCAACCATGGGGTTGTCATCCAGAAAATCATAGAGCTTTCGGGATCCCATCACAAAACCGGAAACAATTTTTCCCGGATGGATCTTTTTCCTCTTTCCGGTTATGATCCCTTTTTCAACCAGTTCTATTACCCCGTCAGAGAACATTTCAGTATGAACTCCAAGATCCTTATGATTTTGCAGACTTTTCAGAACTGCATTTGGTATCGCGCCAATACCCATCTGCAGCGTTGCACCGTCTTCAATAAGTTCAGCACAATACTTTCCGATCTTCAGTTCATCCAGATCCGGTTCATCCGGCAAATGTTCAGGAAGTTCATCATTTACCTCCACCATAGCCTTGATCTGACTTATATGAATCAGACCGTCTCCGTGGGTTCTGGGCATCCTGGGATTAACCTGAGCGATCACAGTTGAAGCACTTTGTACTGCAGCAAGAGAAGCTTCAACTGATACTCCAAGGGAACAGAAGCCATGTTGATCGGGAGGAGATACCTGTATCATTGCAACATCAACCGGAATCCGATTATTTCTGAAAAGCCCGGGTACCTCACTCAAAAAAATGGGAATATAATCTCCCATCTCGCTGTTTACTGCCTTTCGTACATTCGCTCCAACAAAAAGTGAATTTATGGAAAAGTGTCCCTCGAACTTAGGATCAGCATATGGAGCCTCTCCCTCTGTGTGAAGATGAATGATCTCAACATTCTTAAGTTCGTCTGCACGGGCGACCATTGCTTTGATCAATTGTTGTGGTGCCGCCGCTACTGCATGGATATACACTCTGGAATTCGAGCGTATTACTTTTACCGCTTCTTCTGCCGTCATAAATCTGCTCATAGTATGTCAATTTTAATAGATGCTTATAAAGATCGGCATGGAATATGAACAAAGGATAAATACAGACAAAAAAAAAGCCGCAGAACTGCGGCTTAGTGTTTTAAAAGAGTACTTCTAATAAACGCTGAAAGGACTGTTTTTTAGGATCTCATTGATAGCCATCTCGACGAGCGCAACGTAATTTCCGTCGTTTGGTGTAGCACCAATACGGATCTCTTTACTAACACTGCCATAAGATACTGTTTTTTGCAGTTGCTTATCCCAGAGATGAAATTCAGTAAAGAAGATCATGGCATTATATTCTGTAGCTTCATGACCGGCATAACCCGATTTATTTTCTCTTCTGCTTACCTGACGGAAAGCATAATCTTCAAGAAAATAAACATACCTGCTCTCAGTAGCATCGATAAGTGAGTCAGGTGCATGATTGATCTCAAACATTTTGTCGTTCAGCTCTACTGTAACCGTACTGAAGGTAGTATTGTCCACTTCAAGATCATCTTCATAGGTATAAACGGTATTCGGGGTAGTCTTCGCAATGGAACTTTTCAACGAATAATAAAACAGATCCTGTTTATCTATGGCAAGATTTGGACCCCGGTTAGTATATATCCAGTCATTTTTTAGAGCAACAATCGAAAAAGCTGCTCCCGTAGAGTTCTTCTTTACCTCTTCTGCCAGAAAAATGTCTTTATTTGAGGAACAGCTGATGGACCCAAAGACGATAGCACACAGAAGGATCCCGAAGAGTGGTTGTTTCATTAATTTAGTAAATAAAAATTATTGGCTTAAGCGAATCAGGAATTTAATAAGTCTCTTTTCTAAGACCAACAATATTTATGGATTGGCAGTAAAAAATTGTTAGTCCTCATCAATCACATGACTGATATCAAAAGTGATCCGGAATTCGGTCTGATCACCACCTAAGATCTCCAGTTCGCCTTTCAGCCGGTCAACCAGTACGGATATCATGGTCATTCCGAGGGAATCATTATTGTTACTGATCTCCTCTTCATCGATCGGGTCCCCATCATTTATAACACTTAACCTGACCTTATCCCCCTCAGTAAGCAGATTGATCTGAATAGTACCTCCTTTGTTGTCACTAAATGCATATTTAATCGCATTTGTGATCAATTCGTTAAGGATCAGACCTGTGGAAACTGCGGGACGCGTTTTCATATATAATTCACTGATGTGCAGTTCAAAATCAATGGACTTCTGCCGGGTACGGAAAGCCTCTTTTAATTCCTCCACCAATTCGGTCAGATAGGCACGCATTTCAACACGGTCCAAATCTGTGGTCTTATAGAGTTTTTCATGAACTTTGGAGATGGAATTGATCACCGACTGACTGGCGCTCAGAACATCCATCGAGTCATTTCCCGCCTTCGCTTTTTGCAGCTCGATCATGCTGTTAATGATTGCCAGATTATTTTTAACCCTGTGATGTACTTCTTTAATGAGTATTTCCTTTTCCTCCAGAGAGCGTATCAGCTGCGCTTCCTGTTCCTTCTGATCTGTGATCTCCCTTACATTACCTATGATCTTTGAAACTCCTTCATCATCAATGATCAGGGTTTTAAGACTGCTCAACCAGATATACTCACCCGAGGCATTTTTTACCCTGTATTCAAGATGTGAACGAGTTCCGCTTTCGGTTGCCTCATACAGCATATCATACTCATCTAATAAACGATGTATATCATCCGGGTGAGTAATATCCATGAGAAAGTCTTTACCCCCTTTGGCCAATTCTTCCGGCTGATAGCCAAGCAGATCAACCAGTGAAGGACTCACATATTCGTATGACATATCGTCCAGGCGGCTTTCATACAGAACATCCGGAGAATTATTGATCACATTCATAAATCTTTCCTGGCTGGATTTAAGCGATTCCATCCATTCCTTCGCTGAGCGTTTAAAACGGAAAGAAAAAACTCCTCCCACAGAAAGTAACAATACACCCAGGACAATGGCACTCCATCTTAGCACAAATTGTACAATCCTTGCCAGTTCACCAATTGAATTAGAGAATGCTGCTTCCACGAGGGTGAATTCCTCATCTTTGGAAGTCAAAACCTGCAGATATTCGCTCTTTTTCTCTTCGCTAAGATTCCCATCCTGTATTTCGACGTGTATAAGATCCGCAAATGAGATCAGGTCCTCAATTAATCTATCCCCTTCTTCCCAGTGGCTGATCACTTTCTTCACAGGTTCAAGATAGCTGTAATAGCGGTAAACCCTGATCATATAAGGAATGTCGTCAGGCTTATTATTACCTCCGAGAAAGGCCTCAAAAGCTTTCTGATAGTCATAATCTTCCTTAGACAATTCCTCTCTTGCAACTCGATCCTGCAAATTTACCTGGATATTATCCCTGAACTGATTGAAATAAGCACTGTCTTCCGTTTGTATGTAGTTACTCAGGTTCAGCGTAGCAGATTTTTGAGCTTTGGCCCAGAAGCCTTCCCCTGCTACATATGCCCTCATTCCGGCAGCAGTGTTCACGGAGATATTGGCAAGCACTACTATAAAGAGTCCGCAAAAAATACCAAAGAGAACCAGGTAAATGATTCTTCGGTCAACTTCCAGACTCTGATCAGGAAATACGTCTATAATTTTCTTTTTACTATCTGCCATAAAGAATAGATAAAGATACTACTTCTACAAAGTATTGGTTGGCAGAGAATTAGCAAAGGAAATTAAAAAGATCTCATGTCCTTAAAAATCATCTCATAAGCTTCTTGTATTTGATCTTATGAGGCTGTTCATCGGTGATTCCGAGTCGGGTTTTACGATTTTCCTCATACTCAGCATAGTTTCCTTCAAACCAGTATACCTGACTATTGCCTTCAAATGCGAGTATGTGAGTGGCTATACGGTCAAGAAACCACCGGTCGTGAGAGATCACCACCACACAGCCAGGGAAATTCAATAAGGCGTCTTCCAGTGCCCTTAATGTATTAACGTCAAGGTCATTAGTAGGCTCATCAAGCAGCAATACATTGGCACCTTCTTTCAGCATTTTTGCTAAATGTACCCGGTTTCTTTCCCCTCCAGAAAGTTCACTTACTTTCTTTTGTTGATCTGAGCCACTGAAATTAAATCGGGCAACATAGGCCCTTGAATTAACTTCTTTATTTCCCAGTTTCAGAATATCGTTGCCATCCGAAACTTCTTCCCAGATACTTTTAGAAGGATCTAAAGGCCGCTTCTGATCCACATACCCCAGCTTTACAGTATCTCCCAGCTCCAGTGTACCCTTATCCGGTTTTTCCTCTCCAGTTATCATCTTAAATAACGTAGTTTTACCTGCACCATTGGGACCAATGACCCCTACGATTCCACCGGGAGGAAGTTGAAAATTCATATCTTCTACGAGCAGTCGGTCTTCGAAACCCTTTTGAACATGATCGGCCACAATAACCTTATCTCCGAGGCGGGGACCGGCCGGGATGAAGATCTCCATATCCTCTCTTCTTTTTTGCTGATCTTCTTTCAGCATCTCTTCATAAGCATTGATACGGGCCTTACTCTTAGCCCGGCGGCCTTTTGGATTCTGACGGATCCATTCCAGTTCTCTTTCCAGTGTTTTTTGCCTCTTGGATTCCTGTCTTTCTTCCTGCTTGAGTCTTTTCGATTTTTGCTCCAGCCAGGAGGAGTAATTACCCTCAAATGGAATTCCTTCTCCCCGGTCCAGCTCCAGTATCCATCCGGCAACATTATCCAGAAAGTAACGGTCGTGAGTGACCGCAATCACCGTACCTTCATATCGGGCCAGATGTTGTTCAAGCCAACCTACAGACTCTGCATCCAGGTGATTCGTCGGCTCGTCCAGTAGAAGCACGTCCGGTTTTTTGAGTAATAACCTGCACAAGGCAACCCGTCTGGCTTCACCTCCGGAAAGAACTGAAACACTCGTATCGGAAGGAGGACATCTAAGTGCATCCATGGCCTGTTCCAGTTTACTGTCAATATCCCAGGCACCGATCTGGTCGATCTTTTCCTGCAACTTAGCCTGTTTTTCGATCAGTGCATCGAAATCAGCATCAGGGTCGCTGAATTTTGCGCTGACCTCTTCATACTCTTTCAATAGATCTACTGTATCCTGCACTCCTTCTTCTACGATCTCTTTGACAGTCTTTGAAGGATCCAGCTTTGGTTCCTGAGGCAGATATCCGAAGCTGATACCTTTTTGTGCAGAAATATTTCCCAGATAATCATCGTCTTCTCCAGCAATGATCTTCAGCAAAGTACTCTTACCGGCTCCATTCAGACCAAGAACGCCAATTTTGGCTCCATAGAAAAATGAAAGATAGATATCTTTTAATACCGTTTTGTTGGGTTTGTAGATCTTACTGACCCCAACCATCGAAAATATAATTTTTTGATCGCTCAATTCTTTGGCTTTAAGTGATAGGTATTATGTTGAGGAAATTCAGAACTAGAAGCTGATGCCGAACTCAACCGGCCACATTCCAATAAAGATCGTGTCGTTTCCGGCAGTGGACCCCAGATGATATTGTGTTTCGGCAAATAATCTTAGTTTATTCGGGATCAGGTCAAAGCCAAGTCCTCCCCCCAACAGAAGGCCACCATAACCGGAGTTCTCTTCTGCAACATTGAAGTTAGGATCTGCTTCATATTCAACAGATCCAGGCTGATAAATAGATACATGAATTCCAAACAGTCCATGTGCTTTAAGACGTGGACTCAGTATGGGATATTCATATTTGATAGCTCCCCACAGCTGATATATTTCCGAATTATCGTAAGTCAGATCAGCATCCGGCAGGTTGTTGCTGATACGGTAGTCATCATCAGAAAAAGAAATGCTTCCAAACCTCAGTCCACCCAGTACAAACCAGCCACTGTTGAACTCTCTTTCCCTGGATATAGCGACAGAATAGCCGTAGTTCCAGTATTTATTATAGTCTGGTGAGGTATTATAAAATAATCCTCCCTGTATATTTGTGTTCTTGTCGTAAGTGGTTCTGATCTGAGCATCGACCTGATGCTGAATGAAAAGGGCAAAAATGATTGATATAAGTAGCGTCCTTAAGATCATAGGGATAATTTTATTCTTTGTTAAATAGCTGGCATAAGATGAGGAATCTAAGCCAAAAAATCCCGTTAAATGATCCTCTGATCTGAGTTTTATTGATCGTTCTTAGATATGATCATAAGTTAAAAGTAGGTCTGAACTCATTGACAGGTAATTCACCGGAGGGCGGCTGGACTTCATTTCCCCTGCTTACCTGTACCTGATAGGTTACTTTATCACTTCTATAGTATCTTTTCTGGTAGTATACCGGCTTATCTCCCACGGTATATGAAATCCGATTTATGAGAGTAAGTGCCTGCCCTACAGGTATGTGGAGGTGCTTTGCTACATATTTATCAGCATTCTCTGCTTCCAGCCGGTAACATCCCCGCAGGACGGGTATATCGTATTCTTCTTCCAGTATCTTGAAAATGGTCGTATCAGCCAGATCATAATCCTGCAGAAGCTGACCGTAAAATACAGGCAACCAGGTAACATCAAAAGCTACAGGTTCCCCGTTTGCAAGCCGAACCCGGTCCAGTCGGGTAAGTTTTTTACCCGGCTCCTGTTCCAGGATTTGATATACTTTTTCATTGGGTATCTCTTGTTTAAATGACACCACCTCTGATGAGCCTTCGAGTCCTGCTGCCGCCATTTCCTCCATAAAATCTCTCATTTCCATGATCGGATGATGACTTCTCTGGTCACTGACAAAAGAACCCAGGCCCTGACAACGATAGATCACCTGTTCGTTTTCAAGGGTTTGCAGTGCTCTTCTCACGGTAACCCGACTCACATCAAACTTATCACTCAGCTGGCTTTCAGAGGGGAGTTTCTCATTTCTTTTCAGAGAACCCGTTTCAATTTTGTCTCTCAGCCAGTCGCTGATTTGTTTGTGTAATGGTATTCCTTTCTTTAGATCTGACATATTAGCTGACATTAATTCAATGCAATTTTAAGCAATATTAGTACAAGAATCAATACATGTATCTACTTGTATTGTTTTTTAAATTCGAACTGTCTATATTTGAGACGAATCAAAAAAAGGAGAACCCATGAGTTACTATTTCAATACTACTATTAACGAAGACTTTGAAAAGGCAAAAGAGATCGTTACCGAAGCGCTGAAAGAACAAGGCTTTGGCATACTTACAGAGATCAGTGTGAATGAAACTTTCAAAAAGAAACTGGATCTGGATTTTAAGAAATATCATATACTTGGAGCTTGTAATCCTAATTTTGCACATCAGGCAATCTCCAAGGAAGACAAGATCGGCGTGATGCTCCCCTGCAATGTAATACTCGAGGAAAATGAAGACGGCAGTATTGAGGTTTCGGCCGTAGACCCGGTCGCTTCTATGCAAGCAGTAAAGAACAAAGACCTGGGCGGTATCGCGGAGCAAGTCAGAGATCGTCTTCAAGCAGTTATCCAAAGTCTGTAATTTTTTTAAACAACTTGTATTAACAAGTAATATTAAGTTATGAACACCACTAAATTAATCATCCTCATTTTCATCCTCACGATCACCGCAGGGATGAAGGCTGTTATACTGGCTCAATCGGGGCCGGTAATAACAGAATTAAGTCTGAAGCAGGCCATAGAGCTGACGAAAACCCACAACTATGATGTGCTTCTGGCTAAGCAGGATCTTTCTATAGCAAAAGCTAAAAGAGATCAGGCTAATGCCGTTTTCCTTCCCCAGATTTCCGTGGAAGAAACAGCTCTGAAGACTACTGATCCGGTAGCTGCTTTTGGTATTAAGTTGCGCCAAGGAATTGCAGTTCCTGCTGATTTTGACCCCGCTGTACTTAATGATCCCGATGCCATCAACAATTATAACACAAGAGTTGAGGTCATGCAGCCCTTATTTAATCCGGATGGCTTCTATGAGAGATCTGCAGCCAGGTCGGGTATGCTTTCCGCCAGAGAAAAAGAAGCCTCGGTTCAAAATATGCAGGTTTTCCGAGTCAAAGAGCATTATCACCGACTCAATCTGCTTTTATCAAAAGAGGAAGCTCTGACTACCAGTCTGGAACTTGCCCAATCTATAGAGAAACAATCTTCCGACTATTTTGATCAGGGACTCATTAACAGAGCAGAATACCTGGAAGCAAGAGTCCAGGTATTGAATGTGGAGGAACAGTTGCTGGGCACTCAAAATCAGATAGCGGACGCTAAGGATAACCTGGCGATCCTTCTTGGAATGGAACCCGGAACCGAACTTATTCTTACCACCCCTCTCGAATCGATGGATGCGGAAAGCGTGGATGTACCTGAAGGTCCGGTAAGAAACGCAGGTCTTCGGGCCCTCTCATTTCAGCTGGAGGCAAGCGAAAAAGCCCTGAAAGCATCCAGATTCAGCTTCATACCCAAGATCAATCTTTTTGGAGCATATGAATTCAATGATGATCAGCTTTTTGGGTTGTCCAATGATAATTATACCATCGGGGCAAGTCTCAGGTGGGACCTCTTTAAAGGATTTAGTCAGATCGGAAAGGTTAATCAGCGCAAAGCAGAGCAACGCTCAATGAAGATCCGCTATGACCAACAATATGATCAGTTGCAGTCTCAGATCCGAATGAAAGAGCGGTCGCTTAATCAATCTTTAAAAAAGATCGAGCTGAATAGTATTGCAGCAGAGCAGGCTGAAGAAGAATACCGTATCCGGTCTAACCGGTTTGATAAAGGTCTGGAAAAAGTCTCCGACCTGCTCAAAGCGGAAGCACAATATCTGAATAAAGACCTCAGCCTGCTTCAGGCACTTTATGAGTACCAGGTAAACCTGGCCTCCCTTGAATATTTATTAGAAACAAAATTTTGATATCCAATCCTATTAGAAAATCAGTCATGGAAATAATGAAATCAATTAGAATATACTTTTGGGGACTTTTGGTCCTGACCTTTAGCATCACTGCCTGCAGCAATGATTCTTCTGGTGAAGATTCTCCGGATGAAACGATACAAGCGGAAGTGATCACACTGTCTCAGCGCCCGTCCGGTTCAGTTTCCACTTTTGGCGGAGAGGTAAAAAGCACATCTTCCATAAATATAGCCACTAAGGTTATGGGAGAAGTGGAATCTGTGCCTTTTCAGATCGGTGAATCTTTCCGCCGTGGAGATATTATTCTTCAAATAAAGCAGGATCAGATCCTGGCACAGGAGGCGCAAGCTAACGCCGCATTGCAGGAAGCACGCGTTGCCTTTGAGCAGGCAGAGAAAGATCTGAAACGCTTTGAAGAACTCTATAAAGAAAACAGTGCCAGTCTTAAGGAACTGGAGAATGCTCAAAATCATATGGATGCAAGCCGGTTAAGAGCTCAGATGGCAGAAGCCCGGATCCGGGAGATTGAAGATCTCAAATCCTACACTGCGGTAAGGGCTCCTTATAATGGAGTTGTTAGCGGTAAATTTATGGAAGAGGGGGACCTGGCTTCTCCCGGAATGCCTGTATTAAGCATAGAACAGAACAATTCCTTTAAGTTTACCTTTACGGTACCTGAGGCACGCATAAATGAAATTTCAACGGGTGACACCCTTCTTGTCAGTATTCCGGCATTATCTGGAAGCACCCTGCAATCACAGGTATCCCGTGTAAATACCTCCGGTAATTCCGTAAGTCGTCAGTTCAGAGTGGAAGCCACGATCAGCGAAAGTTTAACGGGCCTCCGGTCAGGTATGTACGGAGAAGCAGAACTCAGAAACCGTAAAATGCAGCAGATCGTGATCCCTGAATCTGCCGTTGTGGTAAGAGGTCAGCTTCGTGGGGTGTATACTGTGAACGAAGACAATACAGCACTGCTCAAATGGATCTCACTGGGTCAAAAGACTGAAAACGGTTTTGTGGTTTTATCAGGACTCAGACCCGGTGAAAAGATCGTCAGAGATGTAACCGGCTCCATTTATGATGGTGCCCTCATAGCTAATAATTAAGAGGACCTATCATGAAATCTGGAATTGCCGGAAAAGTAGCACAGGCATTTATAGACTCTAAACTCACTCCCCTACTAATGATCGCCTTTCTGGCTATCGGAGTCTATGGAACCTACCTGACACCAAGGGAAGAAGAACCGCAGATCGATGTACCTATGGCCGATATTTTTATCGGATATCCCGGTGCTTCGGCTGATGAAGTTGAACAGCGCGTATCCGTTCCGCTGGAAAAGATCCTCTCTAATATTGAGGGAGTGGAATATGTTTACTCTACCTCCATGCCGGATCAGGCCATGGTCTCCGCCCGCTTCTATGTGGGAGAGGATGTAGAAAGAAGCCTGGTCAGGTTATACAATGAACTCATGAAACATATGGACCGGCTTCCCGGTGGAGTTAGCCCGCCAATGGTGAAGACCCGCTCCATTGATGACGTCCCGATGATGACCCTGACCCTGTGGTCGGATAATTACAGTGATTATCAGATCCGGAGTGTAGCTGACGAGCTGGGACTGGAACTAAAAAAAGTTACTGATGTAGCTCAGGTTAAAGTACATGGCGGACAGGTAAGACAAGTCAGAGTACAACCCGACAAATCCAGGCTTGCTCTTTATGGTGTCGACCTGACTCAGATCTATCAGACCATCACTTCTTCCAATCAGGAACTCAGTTCCGGTTCTTTTAACAGGAATGATACTGAATACCTTGTTGACACCGGTAATTTCCTGAGAAATGCGACAGATATTTCTAATCTGATAGTGACAGTCAGAAACGGTGATCCTATTTATCTTAAGGACCTCGCAGAGGTTACCGACGGACCAGCCGAGCCGGACACCTACGTGGAATACGGAATCGGACAAAATACCGCTGATGAAAGCGGTCTGAGTTCAGGCAGGACCTATCCTGCAGTCACCCTGTCTTTCGCAAAAAGACCCGGCACCGATGCCATGGCGATTGCGGAGCAGATCATTGATAAAACAGAAGCACTTCAGGGAAAGATCATCCCTTCTGACCTGAATATGACCGTAACCCGGAATTATGGAAAGACGGCTGCGGCTAAAGTAACCTCTTTGCTTGAGCATTTAATGGCTGCGATCATTGCAGTAACCTTTGTGGTCGCTCTCTCCATGGGCTGGAGAGGCGGACTGGTCGTTTTCCTTTCGGTGCCGGTCACTTTCGCGCTAACCCTGTTCCTCTATTACATGTTCGGTTACACCCTGAACAGAATCACTTTATTTGCCTTGGTATTCGTAACCGGAATTGTGGTGGACGACTCCATCATCATAGCCGAGAATATGCACAGGCACTTTAAAATGAAGAAACTCCCGTTCAGACAGGCCGCAATTGCTTCAATTAATGAGGTTGGCAATCCTACAATTCTGGCAACTTTTACTGTGATCGCAGCGGTACTTCCAATGGCTTTTGTATCGGGTTTGATGGGGCCTTATATGAGTCCTATGCCGATCGGAGCCTCTCTTGCAATGATCTTCTCATTGATCGTCGCACTCGTTATTACTCCATGGCTGGCATTTAAACTGCTTCCTCATGGTGAATCGAAAAAGGGAAAAGAAGAAAAAGAATACCGGCTTGAAGACACGCTGATATACCGGGCCTACAACAAAACCGTGCGTCCGCTAATAGAAGATGTCAAAAAGCGATGGATCTTTATAGGTGGGGTGACTTTTCTTCTTCTTGCTTCCACCCTGCTGTTCGCATTCAGAATGGTAGAAGTAAAAATGCTGCCTTTCGATAACAAGAATGAGATACAGCTGATCGTGGATATGCCGGAAGGTACGACACTGGAGAGAACCTATTCGGTGTCTAAAGAAATCGCCAACAGCCTGAAGGATCTACCGGAGCTGGATGATTTCCAGATCTATGCAGGAACTCATGCACCCATAAATTTTAACGGACTTGTTCGTCATTATGACCTGCGCCGGGGATCTAATATTGCAGATATTCAGCTTAACCTGGTGGATAAATCCGAACGGGATGCACAAAGTCATGATATTGCGAAGCGCATCCGACCGGTAGTACAGGAAGCCGGGCGTGAATACGGTGCCAATGTAAAAGTGGTGGAAGTACCACCGGGTCCTCCTGTTTTATCCACGCTGGTGGTTGAAGTTTACGGACCTGATCAGGAAGAGCGTGAGCGTGTAGGTAAAGAGGTCATGAACATTTTCAATAGCATTGACGGAGTGGTTGATGTGGACTGGATGGTTGAGGCTGATCAGACCAAATATGCGCTGAATGTCAATAGAGAGAAAGCTATGCAGTCCGGAATAGCCCCGGCACAGATCTCGAACACCGTGACCATGGCTTTACATGGTAAACAAGCCGGCAGGATCCATGATGCGGATGCTGTGAATGAGGTCCCGATCATGCTGCAGCTGGCGGAAGAAGACCGCTCCGGTATTTCTGATCTCGGACAGATCTATATGCAAAGTAGGAATGGATCCATGATCCCCGTCACTGATCTGGTCAATATTACAGAGACGAATAGAGAATCATCCATCCACCGTAAGAATCAGCGAAACGTACTGTATGTTACAGCTGAAGTAGCTGGTGCTATTGAAAGTCCGGTATATGCACTGCTGGATGCCGGTGATAAGATCGAACAGATCGAAATGCCGGAAGGATATTCCCTTTCACAGATCTATTCAGGACAGCCATTTCTGGAGGAAGATTACACATTAAAGTGGGACGGTGAATGGCAGATCACTTATGAAGTATTCCGTGATCTTGGAATTGCATTTGCGGTTGTTCTGGTGATCATATACATGCTGATCATCGGCTGGTTCCAGGATTTCAAAGTACCCATCATTATGATGATCGCCATTCCTTTATCCCTGGCGGGAATCATTCTGGGACACTGGTTGCTCGGAGCCTTCTTTACCGCTACTTCTATGATCGGTATGATCGCGCTTGCCGGGATCATGGTACGTAATTCTGTACTTCTGATCGACTTTATCCAGATACGACTGGATGAGGGATCTGACCTTAAGAATGCGGTGATCGAAGCGGGTGCGGTACGAACTATGCCGATCCTGCTGACTGCCGGTACCGTCGTGATCGGAGCATTCGTAATATTATTCGATCCTATCTTTCAGGGACTGGCAATCTCCCTGATGGGCGGTGCGATCGCATCTACAGCTCTGACTCTTCTGATGGTTCCGCTGATCTATTACATGGTGGAACGCAAGAACCATGAAACTGAAATAACCGAGGAAGCATCATGAAATTACTGATCATACTCAGCATCGAAGAACATACTGACATAGTCCGGAAGATACTTGCTGATGAAGGAGTACCTATGTACAGCGAAACCGATATTTATGGTTTCAAAACCGATCGGCATCAACCGGATCTGAGCAACTGGTTTGCTCACGAAAATGATGGAACATTTTCTAAACTTTTCTTCAGTATTCAGACGGAAGAAGCGGTCGATAATGTTCTGCAATCGGTCAAAAATTATAATGCTCAGCATGAAGATTCTAAGAACTATCCCCTTCATGCTTATCAACTGAACATCGAAAAACACGTTTAATTATAATATTATGGAAAAAGCATCTTACTGCTCTAATCTTACTCCAATGGAAAAGGTCATCCGCAGACTTGCGGGTACTCTGGTTACACTGAGCCTTATTCTTGGTTACTTTGTCAGCCCATGGTGGTTTCTTCTGACTGCATTCGTAGGTCTTAACCTGCTGCAGTCATCCTTTACCAACTGGTGTCTGGCAGAACAGATCCTGTTTAAGATAGGGATCGGCAGGTCAGAAACTCAGAATACCTGATTGACACTTTTGAGACAGAGTGATAAGATAGTTTCATGATGAACCTGAAGTCATTCTGTCTCGCACTCTTCATATTACTGGGTTTTCCGCTAGCCGCAGGGGCTCAGGGATACATTCTGAAAGGACTTATCCTTGACGCTTCTGACGGAGAGCCCCTCCCCGGGGCCCAGGTATTTCTGAACCAGACCACCATCGGAACCGTCACCAATGACCTCGGTTCTTTTTCACTTAAACGCATCCCTGAAGGATTACAAACAATCATCATTCGTATGCTGGGATACGAAACCTTTGTCATTGATATTGAATTTCCGAACGAAGATATGTCTGTGATCGAAGCCTCGCTTCAGCCCGAGATCATGAATCTCAATGAGATCAACATAGAGGATGATCGTCCGAAAGAATGGCTAAGAGATCTGCAGTATTTTAAAGATCAGTTCCTGGGGTACAGCAGTAACTCCGGACAGGTCGAGTTTGAGAACCCGGAAGTTCTGGATTTTCAGTCTGAGCGATCTGAATTCATTGCCACCGCCCGAAAACCACTCAAATTGATCAACCATGCCCTGGGTTACCGGATCACCTACTATCTCGAAGAATTTAGCCTGAAAGACAATATTATTCGAAGTACAGGTTTTTCTAAATACGAAGAGCTGACAACCAATGATCAGGATGAATTGGACCGGTGGATAGAAAACAGGAAAGCCGCTTATCTTGGATCTTACCGTCATTTTATAGAATCTCTGACGAACAATAATATCTATGAAGATGGATTCAGGATCTATTATACTAACCGGAAGCTTAAATTTTATGCCTCACGCTATGATGAGATGATCCTTGAAGAGATAAAGAATCCAAACCATCTGTATCGTCCTACCCGAAATATCCACGAAGTCGAGTTTTTCAATCGCTCAGGATACCCTTATATCAGAGTGGAATATATATTGGAGCGACCCGACCCAATGATCGCTGACCGATACGGGCTAAGCAGTCAGATCAACAGCCAAATCTCATGGATCGAATTCCCGGAAGGTAAAGCGGTGATTGACCTCAGAAACGGAAATGAAATGCACCCTTACCGCGCACTATTGCACGGATACTGGGGATGGTCAAGCAGAATTCCTGATTTGCTGCCTGGTGATTTTCAATAACACATCGTATCTCAGTATCAGTTTCTACTAAGCTTTTAAATGCTTGTAAATTATTTTGGATGAAAGTGCGTCTTGATTATAATCTGTTTCAATAAGACTATTTTCATGCCCACAAAACGTACTTTCATTCTGCTTTTATTTGTTCTGATCAGCTTTTTAGCAGGACCACTTTACGGACAGCAGTCACCCGGTTCTATTATTCAGCAGGCCGAAGACATCCGTACTCTTAGAACGCTGATCGTTCAGAAAAAAGGGCAAATACTGCTGAAAGAGACCTTCCGGGGAGGTGGATCTGATCAGCCTTACAACCTCAAATCTGCTTCTAAAAGTATCATTTCACTGCTCACCGGTATTGCAGTTGACAAAGGGTTCATTGATTCGGTTGAAACACCGATATCTGTTTATTTTGAAGATTATTTCCGGGAAAATCCGGACCCCCGTAAAGAGGCTATTACGGTCAAAGACCTTCTTACTATGCGGACCGGTCTGGAAACGACCAGTTTTTATAATTACGGTCGCTGGGTGATAAGCGATAACTGGGTGGAATTTCAACTGAACCAGCCTTTTGAAGATGTTCCGGGTGGTGACATGGTCTATAGTACCGGTACCACTCACCTGCTGTCAGTGATCATTTCCAAAGCCAGTGGAATGAGTACCCGTGAATTCGCAAACCGGTTTATGTTTGGTCCTATGAATATAACCGTAGGTGGCTGGGACAAGGATCCTCAGGGATACTATATGGGAGGAAATAATCTTGCCCTAAGCCCCAATGATCTTTTGAAGATTGGTCAAATGTTACTGAATGGTGGGATCTGGGAAGGTGAAAGGATCCTGAGTACGAACTGGCTGCAACAGTCCTTTCAAATTTATACCCGAAGTAATTTCAATCCTTACGACTACGGATATCTGTGGTGGATCATTGATAGGCAGAACACCCCGGTGATCTTTGCATGGGGATTCGGAGGACAGTATTTATTTATGTTACCTGAATATGATGCAGTGGTTGTTATTACTAATTCATTGGCCAATGCAACACAAAGACGGTCTTATAAAGAACCCATATTTGAATTGCTTGAGGATGAGATCATTCCATTTCTGACTAATGAATAGGGACCAGAAACCTGAATGGCTTTAAGCGTCAGCTTAATCAATAAACCGTTTCCGGCCGTTAAGTTCTTTTTCGATCTCTTTCCAGCCAGGATAAAAGCGATCAAGGAACCCATAGAACCTTTTGTTGTGACCTTTTTCCAGTAAATGGGTCATTTCATGAACGACCACATATTCTAGTGCTTCCGGCCTCTTTTTTGCCAGTTCCAGCCCCAGCCAGATCCTTCCTGCACGGATATTACAGCTTCCCCATCGCGTCTTCATCTTCCTGACGCCGATCTCATTAACCTTCACTCCCATCCGGTCTTCATAGCGGCTTACGATCTCTGGGATCTTTCCTTTCAGGTAGCTTCGGTATAATTCTTCCGTCTTATTTTCCAGTAAAACTTGGTTCGTTCCGGAATCACAGAGTATCAGACTCTGATCTTCCTCATTAAAGCCTTCAAACGACACACTCCCTTTTTCTTTTAATCGTAGTACATGGTCCCGACCTTTAAAGGGTATTTTTGCTCCTTCGCAATATTCAATTGGCTGCTGGCTTTGCTTTGCTCTTTTATTTCTTAGTTTTTCTCTTATCCATTTTTCCCGGTGTCGGATGAATTCCTCTACGATCGCCATTCGCATATACCATGGCGCGGATACCCTGATCCTTCCGGAAGGCGGATACACTCTCAGATTTATATTCTTCACCTTGTCGCGGTGAAATTCGATCTTAAGTCCGGATACTTCTATTTCTTTCATCATCTGAAGATATGTGATTTAAGATCTTTTATATAATTGGCCCCTGATTTCTTCAATTCTTTTTGAATTAGCTCCTGCTGAATCCTTACCTTTGGTTAAACTATTCAGAATTATATATGGACTTACAAATAACAGGTAAAGTTACCCAGATCTTAGAAGAACAAAGCGGCGAGAGTAAGAATGGCCCGTGGAAAAAAAGGGATTTCATCCTTGAGATCCCCGGAAAATATCCACGAAAGGTCTGCATTACCCAATGGGGTGACCAGATCGATCAATCAAATATTCAGGAAGGAGAGCAGCTCACTGCTCATATTGACCTCCAAAGCAGGGAATATAACGGCCGGTGGTATACTGACGTTAAAGCATGGAAGATCGAAAAAGGATCTCCGGCTGCGGGCGGCGGCGACCCCCGTGAACTCCCTCCTAGTCTTCAAAGCTATGATGAGGACGGTGAGAATACATTCAAGATCGACGACATTAACGACGACCTCCCCTTTTAAAAGATGTCTGACAGCGTCTGGACCTATCATCACGACGAACCGTTAACCCGATATTCGCTGGGAGTGGATGGCCCGAGACCCTTGGTATGTTTTGGTGTCAATCCAAGCACTGCGGTGCCAAACGATCTGGATCCGACACTGGCATCCGTAGAACGATTTGCGAAGTCCTGTGGCTATGAAGGCTGGCTGATGTTCAACCTCTATCCGCAGCGGGCGACCAATCCTGATAAGATGCATAAGCACTTTAACCGGAAGATCCACCAGCGCAACGTGGAGGTGATAGCTGATCTGTTGCAAGGCCGGTCTCCTGATATCTGGTGTGCCTGGGGAACCCTGATTGAAAAAAGATCCTATCTTCAACGCTGCCTGGCAGATATCTATGAGGTTCTGGAGAATAATAAATGCAGTTATTACCGTATCGGGAAGATCTCTAAAGCAGGACATCCTCACCACCCTTTGTATTTGCGTAAGACTGAAGAGCCAAAGCCCTTTGACCTTCACTCCTATATGGATCTGTTAAGTACCTGAGTCTTTTATACCATGATTTAGTATCATCGGGCAAAAAGACTGTTATGAAAATCAGGCCTTCTCTTTCTCTCATTCTCATTCTTTTACCTGTTTGCATCAGTGCCCAGACCGTAATGAGCTATAATATCCGCTATGATAATCCCAATGATGGCATTGACACCTGGCAAAACCGAAAAGATTGGGTAGCAGATCAGATCCGGTATTATGATCCGGGTATAGTTGGTTTGCAGGAAGTACTGCACTCACAGCTGGTATATCTTGATTCAGCACTTACCTCTCATACCTATGTTGGTGTGGGCAGAGAAGACGGAGCAGAGGCTGGTGAATACTCACCTTTGCTGATCGATACGACCCGATACGAGATATTGTCTTCAGGTACTTTCTGGTTATCGGATACACCCGGTAAGCCTTCTGTCGGCTGGGATGCTGCTTTAGAAAGAATTTGTACATGGGTAAGAGTACGCGATTTATCCGGGCAGCCCTATTTTGTTTTGAACACACATTTTGACCATCGCGGAGAGTTGGCCAGATTGCGCTCAGCTCAGCTTTTGACCCAAAAGATCAGGGAGATGAATCGAAGCAGTTACCCGGTTATCCTCACCGGTGATCTGAATACATTACCGAGCTCTGCTCCCATAGCTCATTTAAACACGATCCTCAATGATTCTAAGAAGATTAGTATTAAAGAACCTTACGGACCTGAAGGAACCTTAAATGGTTTTGATGTAAGCAATCCTTTACATGACCGTATCGATTATATCCTAGTATCCGATGATATGGAAGTTCTTGAATATGCGGTCATTTCAGAAGTAAGGGCGGGACGAAGTCCGTCCGACCATCTCCCGGTCTTAGTTAAAACCCGGCGGAAAAACTAGGTTCACTGAGTGATTAGTATCTTCACAAGATGGTCATATTGATTGCTTATTATTATCTTTCAGTGTCAAAAAAAATGATTCCATGGAAAAGACGAAACCCTCATTTAATGATCTTATAAACGGTGATAAGCCGGTGCTCATTGATTTTTATACGGACTGGTGCCAGCCCTGTAAAATGATGAATCCCATTCTGAAAGAAGTTAAATCCTCTATGGGAGACCGCATCAATGTAGTCAAGATCAATGCTGAGACTAACCCTGATGCTGCGATCCGTTATCAGGTCCGGGGTGTACCAACGCTGGTTCTTATTCGGGAAGGAAAGGTCATCTGGCAACAGTCAGGAGTGATCCAGGCCCCAGCTCTTACCGGAATTATTGAGCAGCATCTAAGCTGAGTCTGCAGCCGATCTTCTCACCAGTTCCTGGAACAGTCTTCTTTGTTCGGGAACCTGTATCATGTATTCAGGATGCCACTGAACACCGATGACAAAATTTTCACCGGTGTGCTGAATGCTTTGCGTGATCTCTTTACCCATTTCACAAGCAGCTGTTTTCATCCCCTCCCCTAATTTTTTGATTGCCTGATGATGTAGGGCATTAACGATACATACTTCTTTTCCGAGTATGGATCTCAAAAGCGTATCCGGCTTTATTTCTACTTGTTTTAAAGGAAATATGGAAGACGGAATAGATTGCTCCACATAAAAGTTACTGATATCCTGATGAAGTGTACCACCGTAGTGCACGTTTAATAATTGCATTCCCCTGCAGATTCCCATTACAGGCTTTGAAGCCAGTATGGCTTCATTAATCAGTTTCAGCTCAAGCTCATCCCGTTCAGTATCCAAAGCAGGCGACTTGGTCTGAAATAGTTTCCGTATCAGCCAGTATACCGGGAATAAAAGAATATTCAGTACCCATCGCATAATAGATCGTCCCGGAGCTTTTTTTTTGACCTGTAAAAACCGTTCACCATATCGGCCCGGATCAATATCAGCACCACCACCTATGATCAATCCATCGATCTCGGATATCTCAACTTTTTTTGAGGTGGTGATCCTTAAGGGATGACCTCCAGCCAGAATTATCGATAAAGCGGTAGCCAGCCAGGCTGCAGTTCCGCCCTTTGAGGGTCCTGTTACGCCGATCACCGGTTTAGGGAGCATATTATTCAATCCATTTTTCAATGATCCGTATCCATTTTCCTTTTTTACGGATCGTAAACTTTTCATTCAATTCCATCCACTTATTCATATTAACAGATAACTGCTCTTTATCATTTGCCAGTTGCTCCACTCTGACCCATCGGTTCCATTCTGAAGCCAGCGACCAAGCCGGATCGTCGATCTCACAATTAGGAAGTCGATAGTGATAGGTCGGTCTTGCAGAAGTCAGCTCTTCTTTCAGTAGTGCTGACGTCAGACCTTCGTTCAGGCACATAAACATGGGAAGCAGATCCAGCGCACGGTTTCTGGAATTCCCAAACCGAAAATATTCCTTAATCAACTGTGAAAGATCAGCCGGATAAGCCGGATCCAGAATTTTTCGCATATAGTCTTTTCCAAAAGGGTCGATATAGGGTGTGATCCTTCTGCTGAGATCAATTCCTGCATCCTTGCGTATCCATGGGTCCAGCATCATAAAAGCCCGGAGGTGATCCAGAATGGATTGAGCTTTAAGGGAGGGTGCTTCAGGATTGATATGCATTCCAAAAGCATAGAGAAACGAATCTTTGGTCCCTATAGCTTTTTCTTCCCGCAGCCTGTTGGTCATAGCATTAAGCTGATGCATACGGGTAAGTTCTACCGGTGGTGTCACGATCTCAAAAGGCACCCAGGGAGTAGCGGCGTTTTTAATGAGACTTTCCATTTCCGCACT
Organism: Balneola sp. MJW-20; assembly: GCF_040811775.1. NCBI lineage: Bacteria > Pseudomonadati > Balneolota > Balneolia > Balneolales > Balneolaceae > Gracilimonas > Gracilimonas aurantiaca. The sequence goes on along the minus strand of NZ_JBFNXW010000002.1, from coordinate 362,423 downwards.
ATTGCCTGCTGGAACTTGTATTCCGATAGAGCTCAGAAATTTTTCATATTTCTTATCCCGGATCAGTGATGCATCCAGCTCTAGTTTAAAGTCTCCGAATTCAGTATCACAAACTTTGAATTCGTATTCAGATTCTTTTTTGATTTCCCCGCCATAAAGTTCTCTTATGATCTCTGCAGACCTGCCTATATCCAGCCCGGTAAACTCGATCTCATACCCTGCCTTTCGTTCCTCTCCGTTATCATTTTCGATGCAGGGGGGCATCACAAATCGGTTCTGTTCTTCAGTACTCAAAGTCTTCTCAGGTGTTTGGATATATATTTCCGGTGCTCATTTATTACACCCGCTGCACCCGCAAAGCGTTCCCATCCGGCGATCGCCGATTCCACTTCCTCAATGATCTCGTAAGGTTTCTTAATACTGATCGCTTTTCCTGCATCGATCAGGTCTTCTCTGCTAAAATGCTCCCTTTTACCATTCAGACTCATTTGATGCATATGGGTCCATTTCCCGTCCGGATTAAAGGAAAAAGTCAGATCATAAGCCGGACTTAGCCTCCACTTGCCGCTCTTAAACATCACAAAGGATATATTCTTGGTATGATCATCCTGATTTCTTGCCAGGATATTAAAAACCATTCTCCGGTACTGCTCCACGGCATCCTGGAAAGGAAGTTTGAGTCTTCGCATTACCTGAAAGGCATCTTCGTAACTATATCTTCCTGCCTGGTTGTAATCGAAGTGTGCTATTCCGCATAGAGTCTGAACATGCAGTTTCCGGTAACTGGAAGTCCGGTCAAAGCGTTTTGTCATAAAATGAGCCCGGCCTGCTTCTTCAAAAAGTCTGCAGGGCATCATGGATATCCCGGCAGCTTTAGCCATTAAATAATAAGCATATTCGATCCTTCCGAACCCTGCCGGATTACCCAGTTTCTCTGATTGGACTCCGTCAAACTTCATGATCCAGTAATCAAAATCGTCCGGGGCACGGGATTGACCGGATCGTATTTCCCCGGTCTCTTCATTCCATGCGATGATGGCTTTTGGTCTGGCACCACCGGCTGATGAACCCACTCTAATGATATCATTCAGCGCATCGGTCTTTTCCAGATAATTTGTTTTCAATTTATCACGCCGGTTCAGAATAACATCAGCCAGCCTGGCCAATTCATCCACTTCGATCTTGTAACCCTCAGATAATTCTTCTCGCATGACCGGTTCATATTCCAGTGCTCCCATTCCCCTCTTGCCAACATAACACAGCCTTTCAATAGGATTCATGCTCCCGGCTACTCTCCCCTGTTTTTCAAGCCAGGCATTTATAACAGCATTACCAAAGTCATCCGGAAGAGAATCGGCCAGCATGCCTGGTAAGCCTAGAAATGTATCTTTATTCAAGAGATTAAATAAAAAGAGCGGATCCGTCTTAGCCTTCGAATGCGGCATGGTCAGTGGAGCAAGCTCAGGGCCTTTCTCTAAGTATTCAGGTGCATATTCAAAAACGGCATAATTCTTCTCCTCAATCCAGCTTACCGCCCCTGCAAGTTCTCCCCAGATCTTAACTGCTGCTGTATCTACCATGCTTCCCAGTCTTCCGTTTCATCTTCAACTCTGTCATGGGTAACAGATGATGATGCGCGCTTTCGTTTCTTCCCCTCATTTTTAAGCATTTCCATTGGACTCACCCCCGGCTCAGGTATGAATGCCTCCAGATCATCAAGTTGACCAAGAACTCTGAGAACTTGTATAAGGGTCCTGAGGGAAGAGGATTTCCCCTGCTCCAGATTACTAATAGTTATACGACTCAGACCGGCGTTCTCTGCCATCGCTTCCTGTGTGATATTCTGCTGCAACCTCTTTCGGCGTATTCTCTTACCGATCTGCTTTAATATTGCCTGGTCTGAAAGTGCTGAAAATTCCATAATGTATAATTATTTATTCATTATACTGTTTTAGAACGACTAATGCATATTTATTTTAGCATTAAAAATAAGACCGTATAATTTTAATGACAAATATAACTATCATTATGGTTATATTAATCCATTAACGTATAATATTTTATACGTAACAAGGAAATGTTGGATTGGAAGGGAAATCCTTCTACTACGGTGTAGCTTTTACAGAGGTATATTGATCTTAAAAGTAGTACCCTTTCCTTTTTCAGACTGGATACTCATCTCACCGCCGGCCTTATCGATAAGGTGTTTAACCAGAGAGAGCCCAAATCCATATCCTTTTTCACCGGTAGTCCCCTGAGTGGTGCCGGTTCCTCCCTGAAGGATCTCTTTTATCTTATCGTCAGAGATCCCCACCCCGGAATCACTTACTTTCAAACAAAGATCTCCGGAACGGCCCTCTTCCTCCTTAATTTCCACATTCACATTCACTTTGCCTTCCTCAGGAGTAAATTTGATGGAATTAGAGATCAGGTTACCAGCGATCTGTAGCAGCTTTGCTTTTGGAAAATTGATCGAAGCCGACTCAGACCCGGTTTCTATGTGCAGGTCAATTTTTTTAGCAGTTGCCTGAGGAGTATACAATTCTGATAATTTATTACAGAAGCTTTCAGTACTATATTCATTCTTTCCGGGAGGCAGGTCCTCATTTTCTGCTTTGCTCTGCTCCATGATCTCTTCAGCCAGTTCGAGTACGCTCTCTCCCCCTTTCTTTACCAATGTTATAAGCTCCAGAATGTCTTCAATGCGGTTATTTGAGCCCTGAGCTTCTATGATCTCTGCTACACCGATAATGCCACTTATAGGTCCTCTGATATCATGACTTAGTTTCTTCTGAGTATTTTCAAGTTGAGCGATCTTTTCGCGTAGATCATTCATTTTCTGAAGAGATTCGAGCCTTCTAACTACTTCTTTAGCAACCAGCTTGATCAACTCTACTTTTTCCGGGGCAATACTTTTTTTCTCTGAATCCATTAAACAGAGTGTGCCCACTGGTAATCCATCATCATTACTCAATGGTATACCCAGGTAATATCTAAGATTTGGATCACTGGTAACATATGACCTCTCTTTAAACCGCTCATCGGCAGATAGATCTTCAACCAGCATTTCACCCTCCTCCAGAAGAGTATACTGACATACAGATTCCTCCCTTGGCATCTGATCTACATCGAAACCCTGATTTGAAATAGTCCATTGGGTATAAGTATCGATCAGATTGATCATAGAAATTTTGGTGCCTGAAATGCGTGCAGCCAAAAGGGTCAGGTCATCCAGATACTTCGAAAGATCTGAATAATCCAGGTCCATCTCCGTCAGTTTAATTAGCCGGTCTAATTCTCTTTTATGTTGGGGTGCTGATGACATATATATCCTTCCAAATTTTTCCAAACATAAGGGCCTTAGCAGCCAATACCTATTATAATTCATTATAGATAGTGTATAGACCTGATCCAATATGATATTCTACAGGTACTCGCAGGGTAATCCGAAGCACTACAAAGTTTTTGGTAGCTCTCCTATGGATTGAGTTCCGTTTATTAATGATCATAAACTAGCGTCTTTACAAAGCTCAACCGGAGGAGGTCATGAAAATAAAAAAAAGAGGGTTTAGTTTTCGGAAAAATCAGGCCCGGATCTTTACTGATGAAACTTCGGATGCGTTCCGAACCAGGCAAAAATTCCCGGAACCCACTCAATGTCCTGAATGCGGTGTTGTCTATTCTGATGGCCGTTGGCACTGGGGCAAAAATACAGAAAATACGAACGAGATCATTTGCCCCGCTTGCAAACGCTCCGAAGAACATGATCCAGCAGGAATTATGGACCTTAGCGGAACTTTTTTCAGAAAACACCGGAGTGAGATCATGAATCTGGTACAGAATATTGAACGCCGAGAGAGCAATAATCATCCTCTGGAGCGTATCATGGATATTCATCGTTCGGATGACAGAACCATTATTCATACCACTGGAATGCATCTGCCACGCCGTATTGGAGATGCATTAAAAAGTGCATTCGAAGGAGACCTGAACCTCTCGTACGAAGCGGAAGACCATGTTCAGATCACCTGGCACCGGGATCTCTAAGATCCAATTTTAATTTGAATCCGGATCAGCAGGTCTCAGAATGTTAGTCTGCACAGCCTCGATAATCGGAGTCCGGTCATAGTAAGTAAAATAGCGGTCTATCTTCTGATCATCGTTGAAATGCATGGTAAAATTCATCCTGATATTTACTTCTTTGCCGTTATAGATCATCTTATTTGAAAAATACGAAACCACATAATATCCGGGTAAGCCTGTGTAGTTGGGTACCTCATCTGCAACTACCGGCAGAAAAACAGGTTCTGTAAAGGTCATTTCTTCTATACCGGAGGTCATCTGCCAGTTGTTCCACCAGTCAATCACTGCTCTTTTACCGATCAGCACCGTACGTATCCCGGCATCCCCATCCGGAAAATAATACTCTACGTCATCTGCAAGCATTTCACCCCAGGTATCAAAGTCAAAATTTTCCATATACCGGAGAGACTGCTCTGCCATTGAAGCATATTCAGCAGGAGCTATATCCCAGCTTTCGTTGGCATCATCTTTTGCAGTACAGGAAACGATCAGTACCACAGTTATAACAAATATACTCAGTAGTGCAGCTTTAGAGTTAATTACAGACTTATTCATAATGATCGGGCTTTAATTAATGGTATCAGCGCAAGCCCGCGTCTCTCATGCTTGTAATGTGCTAAAAGGAAAGGAAGGTGTCAAGAGCGACTGGATTCCGGGATCAGCCATATAAAAAACCGAAGGAGTATCATCCAGATTATTAAGAGGTCAGAGATCTCAGAAATTTTTCCCGGATCTGAATGCGAATAACACCCCTTCGATCGGTTTCTCCCTCTTAGCGCATTTGCCGTTTAAACTGGCTCATTCATTCCATAAAAAATCAGATCCGGAATATTTGTACAGTAAAACCTGAGAATTTTGACTTAGCCCTGCCTATCAATTCAACGGAAATCAGGAAAAGCTGATCGGTAGTAATGATAAGTTTTCAAAGCATGGTACATAACTGCTTGTATACACCCGTACTATTCAGAGCATACTGATATAAAAAAAGCTGCCCAACATATCTTGGAGCAGCTTTTTTAATGTGGGCCCGGAGGGACTTGAACCCCCGACCAATCGATTATGAGTCGACTGCTCTAACCAACTGAGCTACGGGCCCGGTTCTTTTCCGAAAGGCTGAAAAGATAAGATCTTTACTAACCGGAATAAAGCCCCATTTTGTTCAAATTTGTTTCCGCACTCCTTATTTTTTTATTACCTCTCTATATGCCCTGTCAATAATCTCTTTGAACTCCTCTGTCTGCTGAATGCTTCAATGATTTGAAATGTTAATCAAATGAAATAACCAAACATACTTATGAAATCATTACTCATCCTATCCATAACCCTGATCTTTTCCCATCTGTCATTCGCACAGGAAAGCGAACGTGCCAGGGAACTCTTTGAGGAGGTTGAAAACCGGAGAAACAAGATCACTTATGAGACCGCGACAATGACCATGAATATCATTGATCCGAAGGGGCGTACCCGTGAAAGGGTACTTGAATCCTATACTTATGATGCGGAGAACGTTGAAAAAAGTCTGCTGATCTTCCAGGAACCTGCTTCAGTCAGAGGTACAGCCTTTTTAACGGTAAGTGAGGGATCCCGGGATGTTCAGAAATTATATCTGCCTGCTCTTTCCCGGATTCAAACCATCACCGCTGCTCAGCAGGGCGACAGCTTTATGGGATCTGATTTCACCTATGAGGATCTTGGGGCTCAGGATCCGGACGAATATGATTACGAACTGATCTCAGAACAAGGAAATGAGGCTGTAATTAAGGCAGTCAAGAGAAGTGAAAGCCAGTATGCCTATATCCACTTCTATATAGACACAGAGAAATATGTTTTGTCCAAAGCGGAGTACTTCAATGACAAAGATGTAAACATTAAGCGCCTGGAAGCTCAAAATTATACCAATGCCTACGAGGATGTGTGGCGTCCGGGCAAAATGGTAATGTACGATCTCCGTGAAGACCGCAGAACGGAACTCACCTGGAAAGACCGGAGCTTTAATGAACCGGTTCCTGACTGGAGATTCACTGAGCGTGCTCTGAGACGTTCAAACTAACTCCCCAAGATATACAGATGCCAAGGCTAATAAACTATAAATAGTCTGGTCTTAATGTCAGCAGTGGCATTCTGAGATGTTGAGCAACAGTACCGGTCGTTGAACCCAGCAATATCCGGCTCATTCCGGTTCTTCCGTGCGTACTCATGATCACCATATCTGCATTTTCCTCTGCATAATCGACGATCTCGGTATGAGAGGAAAAACCTTTGCTTACATGACTGATCAATTCAACAGATCGGCTAATTCCGTTATTGGTCATTACCAGACGATCTTCAAAATCCACCCCGGTCCTCTGTAATTCGAGCATGGTACTTTCATGTTCTTTAAGGAATTTGGACAGGTTTTGCATGATCGCTCTGTATACATCCTCATCTTCCTCAACAATAGGCGGTAAAACTTCCATACCTAGGGTATAAGGTTCTATAATATGGAATAGATGTACTTTAGCCCCAAAGGATGACGCCAGTTCATAACCTGCTATGATAGCACTGAATGACGATTCCGATCCGTCTACAGGAACCAGAATATTATTGATATCAGAGTCTTTGACCGACTTATCCAGGGTCAGGACCGGGATCTCTGAGTATCGGATCACTTTTTCCGTAGTTGCTCCGCGAACATGACTGGTCTTATGCCCTCCTTTTGAACTCATGATCACTAAGTCATACTGCCCGTTATTTGCTCTTTCGGAGATCACCTGAGAGATCTTTCGACCCACCAGATTAATGAGTTGTCCGCAATGCTCTTTAGGAATATAACCTGATGCTACTTCATGAAGCCGGTCATTGGCTCTTTCCATTGCTTTGGGGTACAGGTCATTTTCCATATCAAACGGAACACCCAGGTGATCCATACTGTCATTGAAATAACTCATCAGGGGTATTACATGAATGAGGTCAATGGTGCTGTCATAGAAGTCGATAAAATTATCGGCCATCTTGACCGCCTCGAGGGAAGCATCTGAAAAATCTGTTGCAACTAAAATATTCTTGAATTTCATACCCGCCTCCTGTTATTAGGTTAACCCATGAACAGAATATGGACAGAAATCATGAATGATATGTGAAGATGGGTAGCCCTCTTGCGGTTGCTGTGTTGTTTAGTTCGATCGATTTCTGGCTCCTGGCTGAGAATACTGATCTTTTGCTACAGCTGAAGGGAATCATTCCCAAAACCATATCAACACCAAAACTTCACTATTCAATCTGGGCTATCGGGTATGGAACATACTTCTTACCCTACTTTTCCCTTAACTGCTCGATGCCACCCACAAGCAATACCCCTACTATGACACCAAGGATACCGCCGGTAGTATTTGGAGAATCACCTGGCCGGGAACCGGGTCCGCCCGGAATAAAAGGCTTAGAACGGATGAGCTTTCTTTTGACCGTTTCTACTTCAACCTGCTTCATCTCGTCAAATACAGCATTGGGATTGATCACTTTTCCAAGTTGTTCGTATTCAGGCAGGTAAGGGATCTCAGTGCGTTCTCTGAGATCCTGCACCTTTGGATCCTGATAATCATAAATTCTGGTCTCCCTTACCTTCTCGACAAAATCCCTGTGCTGAAAAGGCCAGATCACGTAGAGTGAACCGATCAAAAATCCGATCAGGACTGCAATGGTCTGGGTATGGAAACGCCCCAGCAGCCAGGAAAGAAATCGGGAAAACAAAGCAAGTCCGACCACTGCTCCTATCATGAAAGGCAACAGTCCAAGGATTCCATCCAAAGTCTCAACCCCGCCGATCTTTCCGATCTGAGAAAGCAGGTAGTCATATTTCCGCATGATCAGCAGCAGATAAGAACCGGAGATCCCCGGAAGGATCATAGCACAAATAGCTATTGATCCGCTCAGAAATACAAATAATGGATCTTCCGGTGTATCCGCCGGTACAAGATTAACGATCCAGAGACCGAATAGCATCCCTGCGATCAGGAACAGTGAGATCTTCCAGTTAAAATATTCCAGTGCTTTGATCAGGATATAGATGGACCCCAGTATGAGTCCGAAGAACAGCCCGAATACGATCTCAGGGTGAGTGAACATATAGATCTGCAAAGGCACCACCTTTGTAAAAAAGGCAAGCGCACTGAATATACCGGTAAACAGCATCACCAGAAATAATAAATGAATTCTGCTGAATGCACGCTTCCATTTAAAAGTCAGAAGTTCCTTGATGACCTTTGTATCTACACTTTTGATAGCGTTGAGCAGTCGCTCATAGATCCCAAGAATTAGCGCCATGGTACCCCCGCTTACTCCGGGTACAATATCGGCTGAACCCATTATAAATCCCTTAAGGATCAAGAATGGGCCCTCTTTTAATTCAGTCTGGTCGACAGATGAACCTTCCTCCATGATCTTTTCAGGCACCCCATCCTTTTTCACCGATCAGCGGTACGAATTTAAAATTATCCAGTTCTTCCTGCTGATATTCATTTTCTGAAACTCTGGTGATCCTGAGCATAACCTGTTTATTTTCATCTCCTACCGGAATTACCAGCCGTCCACCAACATTAAGCTGTTTGACCAGGTCATCAGGCACCACTGGGGCACCGGCAGTAACTACGATCCCGTCATACGGTGCATAAGTCGTCCATCCCAAAGTACCATCTCCTACTTTAAGCATGGCTTTGTAACCATGCTCCCGCAAAGCATCTTTCGCACGGTGATAAAGATCGGGGTGTCTCTCTACCGAATAAACATCGGCTCCCAGCTCGCAAAGCACCATACACTGGTAACCTGAACCTGTTCCTATTTCGAGTATCTTATCACCGGGATGCACTTCCAGCAGCTCAGTCTGAGCTGCCACCGTATAGGGTTGAGAGATGGTCTGCCCCATACCAATTGGCAAGGCAGTATCCACATAAGCCTTTGGATGAAGTGCAGTATCAATGAGTTTATGGCGTTGTATTTTGCCGATAGCCATAAGAACTCTTTCGTCTTTGATTCCCTTCTTTTTGAGCGTCTCTACCAACTTCTTTCGGGGGCGTACAAATCTGCGGTCTTCCACGTACCTATATTCAGGAAATTTCAAGTTACTGTTCAAATAAGTATAGCCATTATGACTAAAAAATGGACACCAATTTCAGATTTTATTTCACTTTGAGTGACAGGCTCTTATTTTCCATCTCAACCGAATTAAAGAATGCACATGCTGCTTTTATTGCTGGAATCATTTACCTGGAATATTGATCCTGAAATATTCACGTTAGGCCCATTCAATCTGCCTTTTCCCCTATCCATTCCTGGATTGGTCATTGGCGGAGCCATTGCCTGGTTTGCGGCTCAGTCATTGTTGAAAAAAGGGGAGCCTAAAGGGAAAAAATCCAAAGAGAAAAAAGAAACCTCTTCCGAATTAAAATTCTGGGGTATTGTGCTGGCCGGCCTGATCATTGGTCAGCTTATCGCACTAATGATCGGACTTTCTACCATTGAACAATTCGGACCGATCTCCCCGCGCTGGTATGGATTCCTTTTTGCTATGGCATTTGTGAGTGGCTACTGGATCGGTGCAAAGATGTGGACAGATGCCGGACGGTCGGTGCAGGAACTGGAAAATGTATTATTTTGGGTACTTATAGGCACTGTGATAGGAGCCCGCCTTGGACATGTAATCTTTTATGATCTTGATTACTACCTTCGCAATCTTTCCCAGATCCCTGCCATCTGGAATGGAGGACTTGCAAGTCACGGAGCCGCTGTAGGGATCATTATCACCATGATCGTGTTATCGAAGAAAAAGCCGGGAATGACCTTCTGGTGGCTTGCAGACCGGGTTGTGATCCCTACGGCGATAGGGGGAGCCTTTATTCGTACCGGAAATTTCTTTAATTCTGAGATCTATGGCCACCCTACTGATCTTCCATGGGGAGTGATCTTTAGTCGTCTTCCCGGAGCTGACGGAATGATTCCCCGGCATCCTACCATGCTTTACGAAGCTCTTCTCTGCATTTTTGTATTTATAGTAATCTGGACCGTTTACAAAAAATATAAAGCCCATCCACCTGAGGGCTCATTATTTGGACTATTTCTCATTCTTTTATTCTCCGGAAGATTTTTTCTGGAGTATACCAAGATCCCGCAGGCAGCATTTGCCAGTGAGTGGTCTGTAAATATGGGACAGTGGCTAAGCGTACCCCTTGTGCTCATAGGTTTGTATATCGTTTTTGCAAAGGTGAAGTGGAAGAAAAAATCCAACGAGCAGGTTGAAGCTGCGTGATTGATCAGATCGACCCCATCTTGATTCAGGTATTTCTATATGCTCTGCTTACCGCAGTTGCAACCGGGCTGGGTGCTGTTCCCTTTTTCTTTATAAAGAATATTTCTCCCTCCTTTCTGGGTAAATCTCATGCTGCTGCTGCCGGACTCATGCTGGCAGCAAGTTTTAACCTTATCATGGAAGGATACGACATCAATCAGTGGATGACTGTATACGGAATGCTTTCGGGTATGATCCTTATCCTTCTGGCTGATAAAGGTCTGAATCGCATTAATGATGTGGATGTCAAAGACCTGGTTGGCGGCGGCAGGAAAGAGATGCTTTTATTTCTGGGAATTATGACTCTTCATTCTTTCGCAGAGGGAGTAAGTGTGGGGGTATCTTTCTCCAGCACAATCGAATTCGGTATTTTCATCGCTATTGCAATTGCTGTACATAACATCCCGGAGGGACTTGCAATCAGCCTGGTTATGGTACCTCAGGGAACCTCTCCTCTTAAAGCAGTATGGTGGTCGATCTTTTCGAGTCTGCCTCAGCCACTAATGGCAATACCCGCTTTCCTTTTCGTGGAAGTATTCCGCGAATACCTCCCCTTTGGCCTGGGGCTTGCAGCCGGAGCAATGATCTGGATGGTTTTTTCTGAGCTTATCCCTGAAGCACTTGAAAAATGCGAACCCAAAAAGATCGGTTTCTGGGTAACTGCAGCCATACTTGCCATGAGTGCTTTCCAGATATTATTGGGTGAATACTGATCTTTAAGTAAAAGCAGAACAGCCAAGTATTTATAATCTTTTTTCAGACGGATTGAGATTCTCTTTTTATCATGAGCGTCTTACCAATTAGTTATATACCTACAGACGTTAATGAGATCGAAATTCTTCATCTTCCTGGGACTGTTGATGATGCCCGTGATGGCTTCGGGACAGGATTCCAATCAGCAAAAGCTTAATGTGTTCATTGATTGCCGGGGATGTAGTGAGAGTTTTATTCAGACCGAGATCAAATTTGTAAATTTTGTCAGGGATCAGTCGGATGCAGATGTTCATATTCTGGTGGTAAGACAAAGAACCGGCAGCGGAGGGCGTCAGTATACGATCAATTTCATGGGTAGAGGTATTCTTATCGATGAGTCTGAGGTGATAAAATTCAATTCTCCTCAGCAGGATACAGATGAAATTGAAAGAAATCGCCTGGTACAGCATATAGGACTTGGACTTATCGGCTTTATGACCGACCGAGATATACTGGCTGACATTGAATTGATTTATAGTCAGCCCGAGGCGGAGGAAGAAACTCAGGAACCGGAAGAGGATCCCTGGAATAACTGGTTGTTTGAAATTAGTGCAAGTACAGACCTCAGCGGAGAGGAAAGACGTAAAACCTTCCGACTGCAAGGCGGAGTCGAAGCAAGAAGAGTTACCGAAAACTGGAAAGTGGAGCTGGACTATCGGCGTAATTTTAACCGACGAACCTTTCGAACCAATAACGATGATGGCACAACTTCATCTAATTCTTTCATAATTGAAAGTCAGCGCTATTTCGGACTGGTCGGTAAGACCATAAATAATCACTGGACCATCGGTGCATATACACGTGCACGCTCATCTACTCAGGACAATATCGATTATAATTTCGGGGCTACCCCAACCATCGAGTACAGTCTTTATCCTTACAGTGAGTTTACCCGCAGAGAGATCACGTTTCGATATGGAATGCTTGCTATGCAGCAGAATTATACCGACTCAACCATCTTCAACAAAACAGAAGAATTTCTACTGCGCCAGGAGTTTAATGTACGTGTCGATTTTACCCAGCCTTGGGGAGGCTTGAGAGCCTATCTTGAAGCAGGTAATTATATGAATGACTTCAGCCGGAACCGCTTCCGGATTGGAGGTAGACTCAACATGAGGATCAGTCGCGGTCTGAGTGTATTTATCTCTGCTAATTATTCCATTATTAATGATCAGATAAGCTTACCGAAAGGTGATTCCACCGATGAGGAGGTGCTGCTGAATTTAAGACAGCAGGCAACCTCCTTTAATTACGATGGATCCGTTGGTTTCAGCTTTAATTTCGGATCGCTGTATAATAATGTCGTGAATCCGAGATTATAGGTAGGATTTGATCAGTTATTTCCATTGTTTCGGTTGCTGATCATAGTGTCCAGTTTTTCACCTCCTCTTATTCCGAAATCGAGCGTTCTGATAGGGAATGGAATCATAATATCATTTTCATCAAAAGCACTTTTCAGCTTGATTATAGCATCACTCTGAGCGGAGAGAAAATCAGTTTGTTTGCGGAAGTCGACCCAGAATCTGACTGTAAAGTTAATGGAAGAGTCACCAAATTCATTAAAGAAGAGCTCCACATCTCTTGATTTATCCCTGATACCGAGTTCACTTAAAGATTTGACTGCTACATTCTTCACTTTTTCCAGGTCATCTCCATAAGATACCCCGCAGGAAAGATCTATTCGTCGCTCGCCGTTCCTCGTGTAATTAGTAAAAGGATTTTCATAAACCACTTTATTAGGCACATAGATCACCTGCCCCTGAAAAGTACGGATCATGGTATTCCTGAGATTCAGTTTTATGACCGTCCCAAAATATCCGTTAGTTTCAATGATATCTCCTATTCCAAACGGATGACGAACAGACAGCAGAATACCGGATATAAAATTGGCTGCGATGTCCTGAAATGCGAAACCTAATGCCAGACCAATTATACCGGCACCTGCCAGCAGGCTTGTTACAGCATCATTGAGTTGCAAGACACTGAGGGCAATAAAAGTACCTATTGCCAGGGTCGATACCCCCAATATCGTTTCAGAAAGACCAATGATCGTTTGATTGTCCGTAACCTTATCAAGAAGCTTTCTGCTGGCATTTTTTACTAATTTTGCCAGCGCATAAAAAATCAGCAGAATCAGAATGGCTACAACCAGGTTCGGCAGCATTGCGACTGCACTTTCAATCCAGGTCTCCAGTTTATCGGTTAAAGTTCCAAATAAATTGTTCAATTCGAGGTCCATGGTATTAATTAAGTAAGATGTAAATATTTGATGATTTCCTATTTATACAAGAGATATCAGTTAAATTGTGTTCCAATAATCTAAAATTAAGGATCCTATGTACCTAAAGACTCTATTCCTCAGTTTGTTATTCCTCGTTTTTATCAACTTAAACCTGAGTGCCCAGGATTATGCTGAAACAGCATCAGAGGTAACTCCTCTTCTTATCGGAAGCATTATTCCGGATGTAAGTGTCAAGAACATTGAAAGCGAAGAGCTCAATCTCCGTGAACTGGTGAGTTCAAAGCAAACCGTAATTATTTTTTATCGCGGGGGCTGGTGCCCCTACTGCTCTCAGCACCTGGCAGAACTAAATGAGATTGAAGATGAGATCCGGAACATGGGTTATCAGTTTCTGGCGATCAGTGCAGACCGACCCGAAGAACTTCGCAAAAGTAAGTCCAAGGCAGATCTTAACTATACACTTCTCTCCGATAGTCCTATGAATGCCACTAAAGCCTTCGGACTTGCATTCAAAGTTGACGAAGCCACGGTTCAGCGATATATGGAAATCGGGATAGACCTTGAAAAAAGCTCCGGCTATGACCATCATCTGTTACCGGTGCCGGCTGTTTATATTCTGGACACCGATGGCAAGGTCTTGTTTGACTACGTAAATCCGGATTATCGACAACGGATCAATGGGGAAATCCTGCTCACCGCTGCAAGAGTGTACCGGGCCGAATCTTAACTTCGTACTCCAGATGTAGGGTAATAAAGCGGTCCGGGAACATTTATCATTCAACCTTTCCCGGTTTTCTGCTGATTAGCATCCTGTTTAAACCGGTTGTTGAATTACTATTGGATGGAAAGCTCCGTATCTTGCACGCCTATGGAAAACACCGAGACTATTAAGAAAACCGACCTTAAAAGCCTGAACAAAGAAGAGCTCCAGGCTTTTTGTTCTGACCTGGGATTACAATCTTACCGTGCCGATCAGGTATTTCAATGGCTGTATCAGAAAGGAGTCTCCGACTTCAGTGAGATGACTAATTTATCCAAAGACCTGAGAGCAAAACTTGATGAAACAGCCTGCATCAGTCGAATTGAGCCGGTAGCCCAACAGGAATCCAGAGACGGTACCATCAAATTTCTGTTTCGATTGGATGAAGAGGATAAAGATTATAAAGTGGAAGCCGTCATGATCCCGGATTTTTATGAAGACGGTGTTCCGAAAAGACTGACGGTCTGTGTTTCCTCTCAGGTAGGTTGTGTATTCGGTTGTTCGTTTTGTGCAACCGGTAAAATGGGCTTATTCCGCAGCCTAAGCCACGGAGAGATCGTAGATCAGGTACAGTATATCAATGCCCTGATGGAAGAGAAATATGACAAGAAGATCACGAATATTGTGTATATGGGGATGGGCGAACCACTCCATAATTATCAGGCGGTCGTTGATTCCTCTCATATTATTACCGACCCCTTAAGCATTGAATTATCCCCCAAAAGGATTACGGTCTCAACGGTCGGATTAACCAAGCAGATCAAAAAGCTTGCTGACGATGCAGAGGAATTCAATCTTGCGATCTCTCTTCATGCAGCTACTGATGAAAAGAGAGACCGGATCATGCCGATAAACAGTTCCATGAATCTTGAAAGTCTTGAAGATGCTGTTAAATACTATCATCGTAAGACCGAAAAACCTCTGACCTACGAATATCTACTCTTCGATAACTTTAATGACAGCAAGGAGGATGCCCGTAATCTGGCCAGGATCGTTAAATGGGCTCCAAGCAAGGTGAACATCATCATGTATAACAATGTAGCCGGTGTGGAGCTGCAGAGAGCCAAGGAAGAGAGACTGGATAATTTCCTCAGAGAATTGATAAGAAATGATGTGCGTGCAACCGTGAGAAGAAGCCGTGGTGATGACATAGATGCCGGATGTGGTCAGCTGGCGATTCGGGAGGGTGCACCTAAAGGTAAGTCCATCACGGACAAGAAATAAGTTATTAAGGGTACTGGCAAATTTGATTGAACTAAGTATCGGCGGCATCAGTGACTATACACCATATCATGCCCAACTCAATACTTAGTACTCAGATCTAAGCTACTCAATGATCTTAAAGATCCTCTCGAATCTGGGTACCAGACCGTCGAGTGACATCCAGACTATACTGGCCTTTCCGATCACGTGACTCTTGGGTACAAATCCCCAGAATCGACTGTCTTCCGAGTTATCCCGGTTGTCCCCCATGGCAAAGTAATAATCATCTTTGATGGTGTAGGTATTGGTTTCTTCACCGTTGATGTAAATGCTGCCGTTACGTCGTTCGAGTGTATTTTTTTCGTATCGTTCGATAAGATCCTGATAGATATAAAAATTATCCCCTGTAAGGGAAACTTCCTGGCCGGCATAGGGGATCACGACTTCTGGAAGGTGATCCGGATTATTGAAAGCCCTGGAAAAGGAACCGGTGGAATTGATATATGCCTGGTTTCTCACACCTTCTTCTTCCATATAGTAATACATGGTATCGATCTCAGGCCATGATCTGACTTTCTCGGCTACAATCTCTGTCAGGTTTACCACATAGGTATCCTGAGCAAGCTGGACCACATAATTCTGCATGTCGATCTTTCCTGCACCCACACTCTCCATTTTTGCATTACTCAGCCGGATCCGGTCTTTCATACGGATCGTATGCATACGCTGCAGGTCTTCATGCGACTCCTCCCGTTCACCATTCACGTAAAGGATCTTATTACTGATACTAATGGTATCGCCCGGAATGGCTACAGCCCTTTTGATATAATTCGTCTTTTGTGAGATCGGCTTCACTTCCCATGGTACATTGAAAACAAAGATGTCATTACGTTTGATATCTCTGAATCCGGGGATCCGGGTCCAGGGTAAAGATACTCCCGGTATACACATTGCTTCCGTAAAGGGTACGCATATCCCCATTGGTGTTCTGGGTCCGTATGTGACATTGGAAACGATCAACAGATCCCCGGTCATCAGGGTCTTTTCCATTGACGGAGTAGGGATACGATAGGAACCGAACAGAAAAGTCCGCAGTATCGCTGCAGCGATCACGGCAAACACTAAAGCATCGACCCACTCACGGATCCACGATTTAGCTTTGATATTTTCTTCTTCCTGTTTCTTTTTTCTTTTAAAAGCTGAAGTCAGGCGTCCTGTACCCGTTTTGTCCTTTTCCAATGTATGCTAAATTCTTAGAGTTTGATATGATCAGGTTGCTTGATCTCTTCTTTGGTATATTTGCCGCCTGAGTAAGCTACTTTAAACCACTGATCTCTTTCCGGTGAGAAAAAGTAATCTACGTATTCTTTAGGCTGAGCATCACCTACGAGTTTAGTAAGGGTTCGTTTCACCTGAGGCATCAGATCTATATACCGGCTTGCACCTACCCACACCAGCCCGTCTTCAAAAGGGCCGTCCAGGTCAAGGATCATCATTGGGATCTCACCGTCGATCACAAACCAGTATTCGAACTGAATGGATTTCCCGTCACGGAGTCTTCCGTCTTTTTTGATTATATCTTCCACGGTCTGGGTGGGCTCACCAAAAGCATCCTGTAATTTGGCACGGATCTCAATGGCCGGCATGCGGTCCAGGCTGTTGTAGTTAAAACCCTGACCTGTCCATTTTACATCTGAAAAGCGCTGCATGAATGCAGCCTTTTGGTCTTCCGTAACTTTTTCGATTACCGGTTCTTCAAACTGAGCCATAGCCTGCTCGGTACTTACGATGGTTAATACACCAATCAGTATAGTAGTAATAAGTAGATTTTTCATATTGATCATTTGTCGTCTTCATCCATTGACAGAACAGCGAGGAATGCTTCCTGGGGTATCTCTACTGTTCCAACCTGTTTCATTCGTTTTTTACCTTCTTTCTGCTTTTCAAGAAGCTTTCTCTTTCTTGAAATATCACCTCCGTAGCACTTCGCAGTCACATCCTTTCGAATGGCACGGATCGTATCTCTGGCAATTACCCGGTTACCAATAGCTGCCTGAACGGCAACCTCAAACTGTTGTCGGGGAATCAGCTCCTTAAGCTTTGCACACACCTTACGGCCCTGGTAATAAGCCTTATCGCGGTGTGTGATACTGGATAGAGCATCAACTTGTTCCCCGTTCAGCAGTATGTCCAGTCTTACCAGGTCTCCTTTACGGTATTCAATAAATTCATAGTCCAGTGAAGCATAGCCCCTCGTTCCAGACTTCAGTCTGTCGTAGAAATCAAAAACTACTTCAGCCATCGGTAATTCATACGTAATTTCAACCCGATTATTTTGCATGAACATCTGGTTAATATAAATTCCTCTCCTTTCCTGGCAAAGCTTCATGATTGGCCCGATGTAGTCGGCCGGGGTAATAATACTTGCCTTGATATACGGTTCGAAGATCGACTCGATGTCACCAACTTCCGGCATCTGGCTGGGATTATCAACGTCTTTAGTGCTTCCATCTACCAGGTGTACCTCATACTGTACGTTAGGTACCGTAGTAATGATATCAATATTAAACTCACGGTCCAGTCGTTCCTGAACGATCTCCATATGCAGTAATCCTAAAAACCCTGCACGAAATCCAAAGCCAAGAGCTTTTGAGGTCTCCGGTTCATAGGATAAAGAAGCATCGTTCAACTGTAATTTCTCCAGTGCTCCCCTGAGGTCTTCAAAATCTTCTGCCTGGGTCGGATAGATCCCGCTGAATACCATGGGCTTGGCTTCCTGATAACCCGGAATGGGTTCTGTTGCCGGATTATCCAGCCGGGTGATCGTATCACCCACACGAACATCCTGCAATGACTTTACACTACCGATCACATAGCCGACCTCTCCTGCTTTAAGGGTATCGGTCGCTACATTCTTCATTTTGAGGTAACCTATCTCCTCGGCAACATATTCTTTCTTATTAGCCATGAACATGAATTCATCGCCTTTTTTAAGTTCGCCTTCCATCACACGTACATAGGCAATAGATCCACGATAAGTGTTAAACACCGAATCAAAAATCAGCGCACGAAGTGGTTTTTCTGTTTCCTGCTTCGGACTTGAGATCCGGTCTACTATGGCTTCTAGAAGTGCTGGGACACCTTCACCGGTCTTTCCGGAAACATGTATGATCTCTTCAGGGTCACAGCCGATCAGATCAACCACCTGCTGACCTACTCCTTCCGGGTCGGCTCCGGGTAGATCGATCTTATTCAGAACCGGCACGATCTCGAGGTTCTGATCGATGGCCTGGTATAAATTTGAAATGGTCTGCGCTTCGATTCCCTGCGCTGCATCCACTACCAGCAATGCCCCTTCACATGCTTTTAATGCCCGGGAGACTTCATAAGCGAAATCAACGTGACCGGGAGTATCGATGAGATTAAATATATATTCTTCTTTATTCGGCCGTTTATACTCCATCTTAATGGCATGACTCTTAATCGTAATGCCACGCTCGCGTTCCAGATCCATGTCATCCAGGATCTGCTCCTGCATTTCTCTTTCACTTATAGTTCCTGTGTGCTGAAGCAATCGATCGGCCAGAGTTGATTTACCATGGTCGATGTGAGCAATAATGCAGAAATTGCGGATATTTTTCATTGAGATGATATAGTACGGTCTAAAAGATATTAAGATACAAATTAAGGCTGAGCTACTAAAGTTTCTCAGCCACTAATTCTATAATCCTAACAACGGAATTTATCGGGTAATTCGGCCTCTCAAAAAGATAAGCAGGCGGGCCGGTGATTATTCTCCGATATGCTTATGATCGCCTTTATTATGGCGTTTACGCAACTTTTTAACGACTTTATGCAGAGGTATCTCTTTTTCCGCAAGCAACAGCATGAGGTGAAAAAGCAGGTCAGCCGCCTCATTGATCGTCTCTTTATTCTTATTGTTCTTTGAAGCGATC
Organism: Balneola sp. MJW-20; assembly: GCF_040811775.1. Classification (NCBI taxonomy): domain Bacteria; kingdom Pseudomonadati; phylum Balneolota; class Balneolia; order Balneolales; family Balneolaceae; genus Gracilimonas; species Gracilimonas aurantiaca. The sequence continues at coordinate 343,110 of NZ_JBFNXW010000002.1, read as the reverse complement.
ACGGTTTCCACGGCTTCTTCTCCCACTTTCTGAGCGATCTTGTCGAGCCCTTTCTTATACATAGAAGTAGTGTAAGAACCTTTGGGCATCTCTTCTTTACGCTCATAGAGCAATGTTTCCAGCTCGATAAGGAATTGATAATCTTTTTCAGTAAGCGTCTTTATTTCGGCCATTTCTTTGGTTTCTGACATCAGAATATGGTATTAATTTAATACGGCAACAAAGATCACCAAAAATAAATGCCGTGGCAATTGTTTTTTTATGCTGAAAATTCAAATCACAGCAATTGTCTAAAATGAAAGGGTTCCGTTCCGGACGGGGATCCCTTCAGACTCCATCGCTTCTTTGAGGTCACGTATCTCGATCTCCCTGAAATGAAAGATACTTGCAGCCAGAACCGCATCTGCATTGGCAAGCTTCACTGCTTCTATACAGTGATCAATTGTTCCTGCTCCCCCCGAAGCAATCACCGGTATATTTACCAGGCTGCCGATCTTTCCTAAAAGATCCAGATCAAATCCGGATTTTGTTCCGTCTTTGTCCATGCTTGTAAGCAGGATCTCTCCGGCTCCGCGCTTTTCAACTTCTGCAGCCCATTCCAGAGCATCCAGACCAGTATCTTCGGATCCGCCTTTGATATATACATTCCAACTATCACCGGTCTTTTTAGCATCAATAGCAGCAACGATCGCCTGTGCCCCAAATGAGTCGGAAGATCGGGTGATCAATTCGGGGTCCCTCACAATACTGCTGTTCAAAGATACTTTGTCCGCTCCGGCTTTCAACAATTCTTCTATTTCATCGATGCTTTTAATACCACCCCCAACCGTAAACGGGATATTGATCTCTTCTGAGATCCGTCGCACCAATTCAACGAGTGTCTTTCTTTTCTCCAGTGTTGCCGTGATGTCCAGAAACACCAATTCGTCTGCACCTTCCTGGCTGTATCTTTTAGCCAGTTCTACCGGATCTCCTGCGTCTCTCAGCCCCTCAAAATTTACCCCCTTGACCGTCCTTCCGTCTTTAATATCCAGGCAGGGGATGATTCTTTTTGTAAGCATTACTTCTTTTTAATTGAACCGAGAATATAGGACATAAATTTATATATTCGCAATTATATAAGTCCCAATGGATTAACCGGAATAAGGACATACCGGCGATTATCACAAGATCATGAATTACAAGGTTATCTCAACAAGTACTCCCGCTTACAAGATCATACAGGAAATAATTCAAGCGAAAAAATCGGTTCTTATCATCCCTCCTGCATATGAAGATCTTGATCCCGAAATAGATGAACCCAATCCGGATATTAAAATGGTCGGATTGTTTTCAAGCGGCACTACTGGCCGGCCAAAATGTATCTGGAACTCCTACGAACATCTTCAACTTAATGCTGTCCGGTCCGCAGACGCGTTTGAGATCAGTTCCAAAGACCGCTTGTTATTTATGGCTGCACCCTGGCATGTTGCGGGGATCAGCTGGGCTATTATGGCTGAAGAACTTGGTAATGAGTACCGTTTTATCAAAACGAAGACCGGTGAAGCAGAAGTCTGGCTGGAGGCTATTCACTCCTACCGGCCTGATCATCTTTTAACCGTGCCCGCCGTATTACGAAACCTGTATGGCAAAGAGTGGTTTGTCGACAATATAATCTACGGAGGGAGTCCGCTCAAATATCATGAACTTACACTCATGCACCCTCATTGCAGAAGTATATATCAGGGATATGGTCAGACTGAAGCGGGAGGGCTCATCGCGGTACACAAGATGAGATCGGGAATAAAACCTGCACCAGATGAGCATCTTTGCTGCGGAAAAGCAATAAAAGGAGTCGAAATTTTATGCGAAGGAAAATTCGGAGCCCCGGCTCTCATTCAGATCAAATCTGAGACTGCTTATACATCTAAAAAATATGATACCGGAGATGCCGGCTACACGGATGTGGAAGGAAATATCTACGTTAGCGGGCGACTCGAAGCAATTATTAAAGACAAGCTTTAATAATTGAAGGAAGCCATTTCCTCCAGTGTGATCCGGTTTTCGTAATAAGCCTTTCCAACTACTACCGCATCAATACCGGCACTGTTCAGTGTTTCCAGATCTGACAGTTCAGCAACCCCTCCCGAAGCAATCAGCCTGATGCCGGGATAATTGTTATGTAAGCGGTTATAGAGGTCAAAATTAGGTCCGCTGAGCGTTCCGTCTTTAGATATATCGGTGCACAGTACTTCCTTCAGGCCTTCCTGAATCATCCTTCCAAGGAATGAATCAACCGATTCCTCTGCGGTTTCCAGCCAGCCGGCGTATGCGATCTTGCCCTCTTTCAGATCCATACCCAGTATCATTGCTTCCGGATGTTCCTTCAATGACCGAACCCAGTCAGATTCATTCTTAATGGCCATTGAACTGCAAATAATCCCCGATAATCCTGCATCCAGCAGCATTTTTACGTCTTCATATTTCCTTATTCCTCCTCCGGTCTGAACCGAAATACCGAGTTCGGATATGATCTCACGAATATGAGGAAGATTTACAAACTCACCGGACCGCGCACCATTCAGGTCCACTACATGTATATGATCGAATCCTGCTTCGGCAAAGATACGGGCCTGTTCCAAAGGAGATTCATGATAAACCGTTACTTCTTCGTAGGACCCTTTATGAAGGCGTACTGCCCTTCCGTCGAGCAGGTCAATTGCTGGTATTACTTGCATAGTCTTTGTTTGATTGAGCCAACAATGCTACCGGTTTTAAGGTTCAGCATCAAGTCAATATGACCATTTTACCCGAAAGAAGAACAGGTTCGAATTAAGTCCTTCAATATCAAATTCTGATCCCTTTAAAAGCTGTGCCAGCAATAGCAGGTCTATATCCTGACTAAGTGAATAGCTAAGCTGCGGAATAAAAATAAAGAGAGAACTGCTGAACGAACCCAGTGTCCCGAAACCGATGCCGGTAAGCGGACTTAAGGAGTGAGAGAAGTTCAGAAAATATCCGGTATCAGAAATGAAGAGGTTATCAGCACCGGGTGGCTGGGTCAACCCGGATAACCCTTCCCTGCTCCTTTCATATCCGCCATTGTACAGAACCTCTGCCTGGGTATACAAACCATTTTCGAACATATAATCGAGACCAAGAGTGCTTGTGAATGTCCCTGATGCGTCCATAAGGTCTTCTTCAGGGTGAAAATAACTCAGCTCCCCTTTGAAACCGGCATCCTGAATATACCCGGCCCATCCGAATCCCAGGGCTATCTTATCATAGTAATGACCGGCAATGAACTGCAGATCGTAATCCCGGATATTAAAGCGATACATCCCTGCAATAACCATTTCACTGATATTCTTTCCCAGCCTTACCCCGGCTTCCACGCTCGAGGCAAAATCCAGATTCCAGATCGCAGCTACGGCATCTACTCCCGGTCTTTCTTCATAATCAAAATCCAGATATGCATAGTTATTGAAGAGATCATTCGGGCTCCATACATAACTCCGGGCCCAGTTTATCCGCTGCCTGCCTGCATAGATCTCAATGGGACCGTTATAATAAGACAAATAAAACCGGTCGATCTCTGAGTAAAAAAGAGACTCCTTGGTGCCTGTCCACACTTTTGTGAGATCTACCAGATTCGGGTCTGCTTCAAATAATGAAGAGAGTCCTGTCGTATTTCTAACGGTATATCCGTTTAACAGGCGACTCCGAAGGTCGACATCAAGCTGCAGATCCCCGGATATAGTCCATTCAGTTTCCAGGCGATGATGGATCACATTATCAAACTGAAGGTCTGAAAATCCATTATCCAGGGATAACTGAGCCAGTTCCTTCACATAGCCTTTCAGATCCAGCCAGTCCGGGATCTGAGCACGCAAAGCAGGCATGGTGATCATCATAAGTATCCAGATCGTTATGCTATGGCCTGCCCACCTCATGTCATTCTCTTGTGATATCTTCGGATATCTTACCGTCGACGAGAGTGATCACCCTTCTCGCCCGGTCTATCACCCGCTGATCGTGCGTTGAAAAAACAAAGGTCATCTGTTCGATCTCATTTAGTTCATGCATCATATCCAGCAGTTCGGCTGTTGATGCAGAGTCCAGGTTGGCAGTGGGTTCATCAGCCAGAACAAAATCAGGCTTTGAAGCAAGAGCTCTGGCTACTGCCACTCTCTGCTGCTGCCCGCCTGATAATTCAGACGGCATTTTATGGATCTTATCTTCCAGACCGACCTCAATTAATAGATCCATGCTTTTTGTCCGGCACTCTTCAGCCGGTCTGCCCTGCATCTGCATGATAAATGATACATTTTCCAATGCCGTCAGAACGGGGATCAGATTATAGGACTGAAATACGAACCCAATATGATTCAACCTGAATTTAATCAATTCTTTATCCGACAATTTGGTGAGGTCGGTATTATGTATCCATGCTGAACCCTCGGTTGGTTCATCCAGTCCCCCGATAATATTAAGAAGTGTGGTCTTTCCCGAACCGGAGGGACCCACAATGGCAGTAAATTCTCCTTTCTGAATCTCCATATCCACTCCATTCAAAGCATGAACGGGTACCTGATCTGCATTATAAATTTTTGTGAGTCCAGTTGTTTTGATGACTGCCATGTTACCTCAGTTAAATTTCCGAATGGCTTCAACCGGCCGGAGCTGTAAGGTTCTCCAGGCGGGATACAGAGCTGAAAGAATCGCTGCACCGGCGATCATCAGCATCAGATTAAAATAATAGGGGGCTGATAAGGACGGGTATACCAGGGTCGCCATTCCGTACTGATTCAAACCCTGAGCAAAAGCTGACAGGTCTATCCCAGCACCGGCAAAGTAGTTGATCGTCAGCCAGCTCAGCAGAAGTCCGATCGGTGACCCTACCATGGTCAGGAAAAAAGTTTCCCACATCACCATGTTAAAAGTTCGGGTCTTGTTCATCCCGATTGCCCGTAACATACCCAGTTCCCGTGTCCTTTCCAGCACCGCCATAAGCATGGTATTGATAATACTGAACACCAGTCCGATGATAATTATCATCATGACGATATAAAGGGTAAGATCGGTCATATCGAAGAGGTAACGGAGATCCGGCGAAAGATCTTTCCAGCTTTTCAATTCGACCTGATCGTAAGTATTGGCCAGATCGGTACTCATCCTGTCAGAAAGACTCAGGTTTGAGGTCTGTATCCGAATCAGGTGAAAAACGTCTTCTTCACCAAGCAGACGGTTAAGATCTTTTCTGAGTACAAAAACAGTATTTTCATCATAGCGATCATTAAATGAATCAAAGATACCGGCAACCCTGAAAGCTCCCCCGGTGATCTCTCCGGATATATCCTGAAAACTGAGTACCATTCTGGACCGTAAACCTAGCGACAGTCTTTTAGCGAGTTCTGTTCCAATGAGGATCGGGTTACGCATTCCGTCATCCGGAAGTGCACCTTCGGTCAGGTATCTGCTTATAAAACCCAGGGAATCTGTGGCAGATAATCCGTTAATCGTGACCCCGAAGCTGTTCCGTGTACTCTGGGCAAGCCCGGTTACCTGGCTCATCCCTATAAGCTCTGTAACTCTTCCATCAGATCTCAGTTCATTCAGTATCTTATCTGCTCCCGGAATTGTGAATTTCGGGTCAAACTGATCATCAAATTCCGGATGCATGATCTGAATATGACCGGTGGTTAGTTCTATCTGATTGTCCAGGTAATCCTGCATGAATCCGTTAAAGAATCCTGCCGAAAAGATCCCGGCCCAGGTTCCCAGTACTACTGCAATGATCACCACGCTACTTCGGGTAGGATTCCTCCAGACATTTTTCCACCCCAGTTTTAATATGGTCCAGATCATATCAGGACCTCATCGCTTTTACCGGCTTCAACTGGCTGGCTTTTATTAACGGAAAGAAACTGAATAAGAGAGTGATCATGAAGATGATTCCGGCCTGGTTAATGAATACGGATGGAGCCAGAGAAAAAGGCAGATAGGGATCCATACTATAAGTTTCCATCACTTCAGCCAAATTTCCGGTCAACTCTATTGGATTAACGTTGAAGTACCAAGACACCAATACTGAAGCCACTATCCCTATCGCAGAAGCTACTAAAGCAAGTAAAAGTAATTCAATCGCCAGGGTGACAGCGATGGTGTGTCTGGGGGTTCCAACGGCGATCATGACTCCAAATTCGTATCTGCGTTCATTGGTCATCATCAGAACGGTTCCAAGGATTCCGAATCCAACTACCATGTAGAGGATCAGGATAATGATCATCCCGCTTCCCCGGTCTGCCTGAATACCCTGAATGAGTTCGGGTACCATTTCTGTCCAGGACATGACTTCGTAAGAGTCAGCTGAGAGCTTTTCACCGACATCGGTTCTGATCAATTCAATATCGGAAATACGATGCGGTATGAGGATCAGCGAAGTAAGGTGATCTTCAGCACCAAAAAAAGCCTGTGCTGTTTCCAGGGGCATGATCACGAGGCTTTTGTTAAGCTGCGGATCGGGAAATGAGACCGATCCTGAAATGTGGTACAGGCCGGTTGCACTCATGGCGCGAAAGCCCTGACCGATCAGAACCAGGCTGTCACCCACCTCAACATTCAGACGACTGAACATCTCTTTTCCTATCAGTACAGACCGCTGAGAGTTAGAATCGAAGTAGGATCCTGCCTGAAGCCTGCTTTGGGGTTCACTTAAGAACTTTTCGGCTTCCACATCTATTCCCAGCACCAGTGCCGGCCGACTTTGTTCCTCTCCGGCAGCCAGCGCATATGAATTGAGCCGGGGTACAACATGGGATACCTGTTCATTAGAATCCAGGATACTACGCAGGGAATCAGAATAATACATTGCATTATCCAGGGTCTGATCATCCCAGTACCCAAGCTGATGGATCTGAATATACCCCAGGAATTTACCGACACTTCCTTCTATCATCATGTCATACTGACCTTCCTGCATTGACCGCATGATAGCCGACAGAAATACCGCCACAATAATCGAAAGCATGGTGATCAGTGTCCGCCTGCGGTTTCTCCAGATATTTCTCCAGGCCATGTTAAAGTATAACATCCCGTATCCCTTTATGGGGGCCGGACCTACCGACCCGTTTATCAGTCGACTCTCTTCAGATTCTGAATGCTGAAGAAGCGTTCTGAAATGTCAATATTGAAATCAATATCCTCGTAGATCACTACCGTCATATTGCCCTCTTCTTCCACGGGGATCATCTCCATAACCGTTGGTATAATCCTTCCTCCTATCTCTTTAATCTCTTTGCCGGTCATTAGCCGGATCAGTATATCGTCTTCATCATAATATTCAGCGCGGATATACAGGTCATTTTCTTTGGTGATATAGCTGATCACTTTTGACCAGACAATAGGCGCATCCGGTTTCGGGATCATTTCGATCATATAGGCTTCTCCCTCAGAAAGTAGAGTATCCCCCAGCATCCGGTATGTGTAATCCTTAATAATGGATGATTCGCGAACCAGATCATTATTGGAGAAGTCGGAACCCATCCAGGACTGGCTCATCATAGACGGCGGTAATTTTATGGTTCTGTTCACCCCCGGGAGCCAGTTCCATATTTCATTCTCACGCATCAGAAAAGCCGTTCCCTCATCCCGGGCAGGTGAAAGAATAAGCACCATGCTGAAGTCTTCCCCTTTGCTCCAGGTCTTCATGGTATAGCTTCTCTGCCAGTCAGGACGAATGATCTTCATTGTTATCCTTGCCTGAGAGCTTTCCCCTTCCATTTTTTCATATGACCTGCGAACCACCTCTTCGGCAGACTGAGCCTTCAGTGGATTAAAAACAGGACTGAGTAGCATGAGCAGAAATACGACCACTGAACAGACCACATTCCGGAATATTAAGATCGGGCAGACAGGAGTGCCTGAATCAGAGCAGCTGATATAACCGCAATTGGTCTTCATTCCATAAAAATTAGTTCAGTACGTCTATTTGAATATCTATCAAATAATACTGAAGCACAATGAAGAATACATTAAGCAGAAGGCGGGAGGATGAGCTTATTCAGCTTTTATTTTCTCAGGTGAGTAGACCACGTCCAGGAAATTCTGCAGTACCATTGACCCCACACTTCCTGATTTCTCCGGGTGAAACTGAACTCCCATGAAATTATCTTTGGCAACGGCCGCTGTAAAATCATTGATGTAGTTACAGGTAGCAATGGTGTGTTCACTTACCGGTGCATAGTAGCTATGCACAAAGTACAGGTATTGTTTTGTACTGATCCCTTTTAGCAGGGGGTGATCAGAATCTTTATTAATATTATTCCAGCCCATGTGAGGCACTTTAGCCTCTTTTTCATCAAACTTTTTCAATACTCCGGGGATAACTCCCAGTCCCTGAGTGTTACCTTCAACGGAAGACTCAAACATGAGCTGCATCCCAACACATATACCCAATACCATCTTCTCGGTATTTTTAAGCCATTCATCAATCCCTTTCTCTTTCAGAGATTCCATTGCGGCACCTGCATGACCTACGCCCGGGAATATAACTGCACGGGCACTTTCAAGCTCGTTTGGTTTCTCCGCCAGAAAATAGTGTTCACCAAGTCTATCGAGGGCGTTTGCCACCGATTTGATGTTACCAGCTTTGTATTTAAGGATTGCGATCATTTAACTAAAGGGTACCCTTTGAACTGGGTATCATATTTTTGATTCTCTCATTTCTTTCGACAGCTGCTTTCAGGGATCTTGCCAGACCTTTGAAACAGGCTTCGATCTTGTGGTGATCATTATCACCGGCGAAACTAACATGTATTGTGGCTTTCAAGTTCATAGCAAGACTGTAAAAAAAATGTTTAACCATTTCTGTCGGAAGATCTCCGACATATTCTCTTGAAAACTCTCCCTCAAAGACCAGAAAAGGTCTGCCTGAGAGATCTATTGCCACGGTAGCTTGCGTTTCGTCCATAGGTAACACAAAAGCATATCGCTCAATTCCTTTTTTATTACCAAGGGCCTCATCTATAGCAGTACCCAGTGCAATGGCCACATCTTCAATAGTATGATGCTCATCCACTTCCAGATCACCGTCACACTTCAGTTCCATATCAATAAATCCATGCCGGCTGATCTGTTCCAGCATATGATCAAAAAAATTGAGTCCGGTGGAAATATCCGACTTTCCGGTACCATCGAGGTTGAGCGATATATTTATATCCGTCTCTGCCGTTTTTCTGCTTAAAGTACTTGTACGGGCTTCATTCAGGATTACAGATGTGAGCTGATCCCAGTCATCAAATACGGACTTGTTTTCACCCCTCAACAGGATGAGCTCTGAATTCTCACCCTTGATCTGTATATCAGATGCTTCACTATCCTCAATCAGACGTATCCTCTCCTGCTCCAGAAGCGCCATCTGAAGATCACTGACTGATGATGCATCCAGAGATATATCATGACCTGCATCCGTCATCAGATTCAGAGCTCGCAGTGCTCTGCTTCTGAAAGGTAATTTACCCTCCGGATCTGATAAAGCGGTATTTGATATTTGTATGATCATGATAAAGGTCCTTCACGGACTAATGTTTATGGTGATATAAATTAGTTTGAACCTTTTTCCATTCCTGAAAATGAAGGATTCAGTAACAGAAGATGTTATATTTTTTTAAGGATTTCCTGAAGTTTATGGATAAAGAAATCATTTTCCTCCGGAGTTCCGATAGTCAGTCTCAGTCCGTTCTCACACCCCGGTTCATTTCCACGGTATCGGACCACCACTCCCTCAGCGGCCAGCACTTCATAAACCTTTAGGGCATTTTTTACCCTGAATACCAGGAAGTTGGCATCTGAGGGAAATACTTCATCTACCTCCTCTATTTCTGCCAGCATATCTTCCATCCTTTTCCTTTCATCCAGGATCCTGCGTACATTTTCCTGAACTTTATCAACATGATCAAAAGCTTCAATAGCTGCTTTAGATGTCAGCTTGTTGATATTATACGGAGCCTTCACTTTCAGCATATAAGAGATGATCTCTTCTGAAGCAATTGCTATACCCAGCCTGATGCCGGCCAGTCCGAATGCTTTTGACAGGGTCTGTAAAACGACCAGGTTAGGATATTCATCGGTCATCGCCGCCATGCTGCCTGTTCCGCTGAAATCTATGTAGGCCTCATCCACGACCACTATTCCATTAAAACTGCTAAGCACCTTTATGATATCATCCCGCTTAATACTGTTCGCTGTCGGGTTGTTAGGTGAGCAGATAAATATCAGTTTTGTCTGAGTAGTGACCTGTTCCAGAATTTTATCCGGTCGCAGCTGAAAATTCTCATCCAGGAGAACCTCATCCACCTGCACATCATTGATCTTGGCTGATACCTTGTACATCCCGTACGTAGGGGGATTGATCAGTATACGATCATGACCCGGAATGCAAAAGATCCTGAACAGCAGATCAATGGCCTCATCACTTCCTACGCCGGTAAAGACCTGTGACGGTTTAACCTTACGGTATGCCGCGATCTTTGCACGAAGTTCTTCCTGAAGAGGCATCGGATAACGGTTGAGTTCCAGATCACTCTCGATCGGTGAACCCATACTATTCTCGTTCGCATCCAGCAAGATCCCTTTATCAAAATCGTCCCGGGCACTTCGGTACGGTTTAAGCTCACGGATATTTTCCCGCACCAGTGAATGAAGATCAAAACCAGACATCACTCAACTCCTTTATTCTGTGAATTCAGATCTTTGAGACGAATTGACACCGCATTCCGGTGTGCATGCAGCCCTTCAATTTCTGCGAGCGTCTCGACGGTACTACCCAGATTGACTAATCCCTCCTTAGAGAGACTCTGAAATGTCACTGATTTCATAAAGGTAGACAAATTAACCCCGCTGTACATTCTTGCATATCCGTAGGTCGGCAGCGTATGATTGGTTCCGGAAGCATAATCTCCCACGCTTTCCGGGGTTAAGGCTCCTAAGAATACCGAGCCGGCATTTTGTATGCGATCCATATGATCTTCCGCATTTTCAATGTTGAGGATCAGGTGTTCAGGTGCGTAATCGTTTGAAAACTCAAAAGCATCGTCCAGGGATTCCATCGTGATGCAATATGAGTTCTTCAGTGCTCCTTCTGCCATTTCTTTTCGGGGTAGATCATTGAGCTGCTCTTCCAGTTCAGATTCCAATTGGTCCCAGTCAAACCCGGCAGTAGCCAGTAATACAACCTGGCTATCGGTTCCATGCTCTGCCTGAGAGAGCAGGTCAGCCGCCACATAGGAGGGATCTGCTTTATCATCTGCGATCACGAGCACTTCTGATGGTCCGGCCGGCATATCGATGCTGATCTGTGCCTCGGAGTTCTGAAGGATCATTTTTGCCGCGGTTACATACTGGTTACCGGGACCCAGGATCTTATCCACTTTATAAACACTTTGGGTACCGAAGGCCATTGCAGCCACTGCCTGTGCTCCACCGGCCAGCAGTATCTGATCCACTCCGGCCTTTTGCGCAATGTAGATCAGTTCCGGAGCGATACTTCCGTCTTTTCTAGGCGGAGTAGCCATTACTGTGGTTTCACAACCTGCGATCAATGCCGGGATGCTCAGCATCATAGCGGATGAAGGGAGTACAGCCGTCCCTCCCGGAACATACAGACCTACTCTGGGAATCGCACGATTTGTTTTCATGCATCGTACACCCGGCATGGTCTCAACTTCAATCGGGTTAGGTAACTGTGCTTTATGGAACCTGAAAATATTATCGAAGGCAGTATCAATAGCTAACCTGCTTTCAGAGTCCAGTTCTACTTCCATACTTTTTGGATCCAGCACTGTGGTTCCGGGATTCACGCCGTCAAATTTTTCGGTAAACCGTAACACCGCAGGATCACCCTCAGCCTCAACGGCATCAATGATCGGCTGAACCGTCGAAAAGATAGAACTGAAGTCGATCTTCGGACGCTTTAACAAGGCCGCTCTCTGATCCGGTTTAATGTCATTCTGATTGTAATACTTCATTGTATCTGATTTATAGGATCATACTTTCGATCGGCAGGATAACAATGTCAGAAGCACCAGCCTCCTTCAGTTTTTCCATGATCAGCCATAATTCATTGAAGGGAACTACGGTATGTATGGCCACCATTTCGTCCTCTGCAAGAGGTACTATAGTCGGACTTTTCATGGACGGAATGATGGATTTGATTTCATCCACACTCCCCTTTGGAGCATTCAGCATCATGTACCTGCTCTTACCGGCCTGAAGATGACCGTCCATACGGACCATAAATCGTTCGATCAGTTCTTTCTTACCGGGGGAAAGTTCGTGGTTGGTGCGAATGAGTTCGGTCTCCGACTCCATGATCGTTTCCAGTTCGATCAGTCCGTTAGCTCGCAGTGTTCCGCCGGTTGAAACCAGGTCCACAATGGCATCCGCTACCTCCAGCTGAGGAGCGATCTCCACTGCACCGGATATCTCAACGATCTGAACATCAATACCTTTATTACCGAAGAAATCCCGAGTAAGATTCGGATAGGATGTAGCAACCTTTTTGCCGTCAAAATCATCTGCTGTTCGGATATCTGCAGACTTTGGAGCGGCAAGTGACAATCTGCAGTTACCATAATTCAGACCTCTTAAAACGGTGACATCAGCCTGAGTCTCCCGGGTAACATTGGCTCCTACAAAGCCCAGGTCACAAACTCCATCCTGCACATATTCCGGAATATCATCATCCCTCAAAAGCAAGAGCTCAACATCAAAGTTGCGGGTCTTGACCATCAGATTTCTCTTATAATTATCAAAATCAATTCCGATACCATGCAACAGATCAACTGTTTTATCGGTCAGGCGGCCGCTTTTCTGTATAGCTATACGTAAGGAAGTGGAAGAATCTTTAGTTCTGTTCATGAAATTATTATGTAAAATGAGAGTGAAGTTGGAAGAAGAAAATGGAAATACATTCGTGCTCAGTGCACATGGTGTCCGTGATGGGCATGATGGACATCGTGGATCAAAGAATTGATATGTATACGTGTATTATTCACAGCGCTAATATAATTATTGTTTTATGCTTCAAACAAGCTCTAATTCCTGCAATCATCAACGTAAATACGACAGAGATACGTTCATAAATCAGAAACCGATTTGTAAAGACTTCAAAAAACTACAGGCACAAAAAAACCCGGCCAAATAATGACCGGGTTTAATACTCAATAAGTGAATTGTTAGTTGGCCGGATTCAGTCGAACCGTATCCTGCAATACCAGATCTTCATCCATCAACTCAATGTCCATGATCGTGCTATCCTGATATGCCTCACTGGCGATAATTGACAGATCATACACTCCTTCCTGCAAGCCGATGAGGCTGAAATTACCACCATCGTCCGGCTGAGTTCCAACCGTATCCGCATCAGACTGGTGAATAGCATATACCCAGTCAGCTCCGTCTGCCGGGAATACCGTTCCGGAAATACTACCGGTTTCATCCAGATCTACAGTTCTCAGTACGGGTTTCAGCAGGTAACTTCCATTTCCTCTCTGAACAACAGATCGGGATGCATCGAAATCGATGATCAGATCATATACCCCTCCGGCTTCTACCGTCTCATTGATCTGTAGCTTATAACCGGACTGTTGCGCACTAGGAGTTTTCAAGTCATAGGTGATGCCGTCTACTACTACGTTATTATTATCACCCAGTAACAATCTTACCTGATTGTACTGTCCGGGTTCAACCGTTGCAGTTCCCAGATCAAGGATCGCTCCATTCTGATAATCCAGCAGGTTCACATAAATAGAATCTTCCAGAATGGCATACCATCCGTTATTCTCGAGTGAATCTGTTTCAGTCTCTTCCCCTTCTTCCAGATCTTCATCCCCGTTCGTGTTGACCAGGACCTGAAGGATCTCGATGTTTACCTGATCATAAGCTGCAGGAGCATCTGTTAATCCCACTCTGAGCTGTGCAGTTGAAATTTCTTCATCATTCACTCCACATGCCTGTACTATTAAAGCCAACCCGAATATCAAAGTACCGTTAATTAATCTTCTTAAATTCATTTTGGAAAAATTTATTAAGCCATTGTAATTATCTGTTCGTTAACTTTAACAATTCTTAGTCACACTTGTTCCATGTACCATACAATCTTAACTTTCGTTAGTATATTCTATAAATAATATTCATCACAAGGACTAAGCATATTTATGAAGACCATTGCACAGTTAAGTTACATACCTCTTGAAACACATAATCCAAGAGAAAAAGTACAGGAACTGCTTGAGCATCTGGCTCAGTTTGATGTTCAGATTGAGGTCGGTTACCTTTCAACAACCATTATCGGTGCTCCTGAAACCGTATTTGAGGTCGTTCAGGAACTATATAAGATCATGTCTACCGAGAGTTCAAAATTCCGTTTTCACGTAGAACTCCTGAGTCCTGAAAGAGACTGATATTCGCTGGCTTTTTAATTCAAAACCAATAGACGATGAGAACTTTTTCTCTGGTTCTGTTATTTAGTTTTTTATCAGCTACACCTGTCATGTCACAGACGGATGAGTACTTTGACCTTAATGATTATCGCTGGAAGAACAGGGTATTACTGATCTTTTCCCCGAATGCTTCTAATGCCGATTATCGAAATCAGATGAAAACCCTCAAGAGCAAAACTGCTTCTGATGGTTTAAAGGAAAGAGATCTGAAGGTATTTAGGGTGATCCATCAAAGAGGTCCTATGCTCAGAGACCTGAAGATTCCTGAAGAGAAGTATGAATCATTGAGAGCCCGATACAGCGTTGATCCCTATACCTATACAATGGTTCTGATAGGCAAAGATGGTGGTGAAAAGGAACGCTTTGGATCGGCGGTGCAACTCTCCCGGATCTTCGAAAGGATCGACGAAATGCCGATGCGAAAACTGGAGATCGACGGGTAGTAAACCTGAATCTATAGTGCAGGATTAGACTATTCCTGCATTTTCTTTACCATATTCAGGAGCAGTTTTCGCGGCGCAAATGGGGCCAGCCATTCGAGTTGAACTTTCAGCCCGAATTCATTGATGCTAACGAGTTCTCCCTCCATCATTGCTTTGTATCCGATCTCCGCTACTGAGCGTGAGGAAGCTGCTTTTTTGAACAGGTCTGTATTTTCCAGGTCTGCATGAGCTGCAAATTCTGTTGCTACGGCGCCCGGGCAAAGTGCCGTGCAAGTCACTTCCGTATCCATGACTTCACCGGCGATCGCCTGACTGAGTGAAACCACATAGGCTTTCGTTGCAAAATAAACGGCCTGAAGCGGTCCCGGAATTAATCCAGCTGTACTGGCCACATTCAGAATTCGTCCGCTGTTACGCTCAACCATCCAGGGCAAAAATAAACGTGACATTTTGGTCAGCACTTTCACATTCAGATCGATCATATCCATCTGATACTCAGGATCCTGTTCATAGAAATACTCCCTACCACCAAAGCCTGCATTATTGATAAGGTACTCGACGTTGATCCCCTCTTTCTTGATCTCATCATGTATCTCCTGACAGGCTCCGGTTTCAAGAAGGTCTCTTGCTATCACCCTTACCGAAACCTCGTGCCGGCTTTCAATCTCCTCCTTCAACTCAATGAGTGCGTCCTCACGTCGGGCGATAACAATCAGATCTCCCCCATGTTCTGCATGAACATGAGCAAGGTCTCTGCCTATTCCGCTTGAAGCTCCGGTTATCAAAGCCGTTTTAGCCATTCTCAATCTCTCGGTTTTTATCGTATTAACTGATTAGTCTTTAAATATTGATTTCGGTATGTGCATGGTAACCAGCATATGGGGTACATCCACTACTTCTGCGATCTTGAGATCCCCTGCAAGTGAGCAAAGAGCATAGGCATCTTCCCGGCTCATCCCCTTCTCGGCTTCCAGGTAATCGATCATGTAGCGGGTTGCCTTTTTAGCTGCTTCATCGATCGTGGTTCCAAAACCTGTCACCGCATAATATTCTTCTGTCTCATATTGAGGCTCCTGAATAGTGCGGCCACCTTTGATAACCTCGACCTCATAGATAATGTTCATTGGGGCTTCTATAGCGGTTCCGCACACCTCTCCCAGTCCCTGGGCAGCATGTGTATCACCTATGGAAAATAAAGCTCCCTTCACTAATACAGGAAAATAAGCAGTGGTACCCTCCGTCATATTCGGGTCGTCCATATTTCCTCCATTCGCCCGTGGCGGAATAGTTGATAAAGAATCCGGGGTATCGGGTGCAACTCCCATTACTCCGGGAAATGGTTTAAGTGGGATACTGATATTATCAGAAAACTGTGCTTCCCCATTTTCAGAAGTCAGATCAAAGGTCTTCAGATATGGTTCATTGAACTCATCCGAAAGAAAACCAAAACCAGGTACGATAGCTGTCCATCCCCAGTCTCCCATCTCAATCTTATGTAGGGTTACCTTGAGTACGTCTCCGGGTTCCGCTCCTTCCACATAAACCGGTCCGGTAAGCGGGTGAATCGGATCAAAACTCAGATTGTTCAGATCCTCAAGAGAGGAATTCATGCTGAGTTGTTTATCCGAGGCTTCTTCCGTCATTACCTCGATTACAGATCCCGAAGGTACCGTCAGTACCGGCTCTATAGCACTGCTCCACCGGTTATGAGTTTGGTCCTGAGAGAGCATATATTCCGGTTGAGGGTAATCCTGACCGCTTTGCTCAACCTGTTCACATCCGGCAAACAGAAGAATGACGAGTACTATTCCTGTTGATCTCATTGCAATAACTTAATTTAAAATTCATGCCAAAGTCAGACTATCCTTATGAAATTGCAAATTGGTACCGTTTCCGGCTGTATAGTAAATGCAGCTTTTAGTACTTTCGTTAAAAATTAATCCAAAAGAAAAGAGCATGAATATTCAGGTAGACTGGTTGGGTAAAGACTTTCATATGGAAGCAGCCAATGAAGAAGGCGGTAAGATCAGAATGGACGGCAACACCCAAATAGGTGGACTGGAAGGAGGAATGAGTCCCATGCAGATGCTGCTTGCTGCGATCGGAGGATGCAGTGCTATTGATGTGATCTCCATCCTGGAAAAGCAAAAACAGACGCTTAAAGATCTTTCTGTGGAAGTAGACGGTGACAAGGAAAAGACCAAAGCAGGTTATTCGGAATACAAATCCATTCACCTGCACTTCAGGCTCAGTGGCGACCTGGATCCCAAAAAAGTAGAACGGGCACTGGAATTATCGATCACCAAATACTGCTCGGTATCCAAAGCTCTTGAAAAAGGATCTGAGATATCCTACGATTACGAGATCGTTTAACAAACAACGGACTTCCGGCTTCTGGCTTATAAATTTGCCCCTCAGCGGTCCTTTTAGTAGGTTAAGTGGAATAATAAATATCAGCAAATCAATTACTTAGTATGGCTAAATGTGAGCTTTATCAAGACGTTAAAGGCGAATGGCGCTGGAGAAGAGTAGACAAGAAAGGAGACATTCTGGATCACTCGGGGCAGGGATTCGAAACCGAAGAAGAATGCCGCAAAGACGGTAAAGACAAAAACGCCTGCACCAGCTACCTGCGTAAATTTAAGTAGACCGCTTTTCTACATTTCATCGAAGGCTATGACAGCATCGAGAATTAAAGACACCGACCGGCGATAGAATTCCTGCGGAATAGTGTCAAAGCCATCGGTATGCCGATGATAGTGCGGATGATCTTCCACCCCGAAATATATGAAGGGTATTCCGGCATCATGAAATGCCGATTGGTCGGAAGCATAGGTCCAGTCGTCCTGCTCCGAATCAGGCCGGTCATGACCGAATAAAAGCCGGATCTCTCCGGTATTAAGGTCTTCCAGTACCGGTCTCAGGAAAGGATAATGATAGGTCCCGGAAGCATAGATCTCGTTGTCCTGATTCTGAGCGATCATATCCATATTGATATTCAGAACCGTCTTATTTCTTACCAGAGAATCAGCTACGAAGGCATCTGCCCCTCTTTTGCCCATCTCTTCTGCATCGAATGCCGCAAATACAAGGGTATGCTTTGTTCTGACCTTCGAAAAATAATCCGCCAGTGCGAGCAGTGCAGCTGTTCCGGAAGCATTGTCATCGGCCCCGTTAAATATCAGGCTGTCTCTGCGCCCAATGTGATCATAATGAGCAGAGATCACAATCATTGAATCCGATACTCCTTCAGATACTGCTACAATGTTGATCCCGGTATACGACTCGTTTCTTCGACTGAATTCAAAGGGATGCTGATACTGTCCCCTGAAGGGCTTCACTCCAATCCCTGTTAATCGCTTGATCAGATACTCCCGGGCTATGCGATTGCCATCCGTACCGGTTCTCCGGCCCTGTGTTGAGTCTGAAGATATAAACTCAAGGTCCTCAATAAGCTGCATCGTATTGAGTTTGACATCATCCTCATTGCCTGAATGGCATGAGAGGGTTACCACTGCCGATACCAGAACCAGAATGAGCAGATTTTTAGATCTCAACAGCATCCTTAAATAATATTTACTTGATGAAAGGTGCATAAAAAAACTCCTGCCTTTTAAAGGCAGGAGTCAGAATTCTTAAATTGCTGATCTTATACGATCTTGGTGATCAGATCAGCCGTACGGTGTGAATAACCGGCTTCATTATCATACCAGCCAATTATTTTCACCAGTTTACCGTCCACTTTAGTAAGCTGTGAATCATAAATATTAGAGTGTGGATTTCCGACTATATCAGAAGATACCAGCTCAATATCGGCATATTCTAAAATGCCTTTCAGGGATCCGGCTGCTGCTTTCTTAAATGCAGCATTTACTTCTTCAGCGGTGGTTTCTTTCTCAACCACAGCAACCAGGTCGGTCAGAGAACCGGTGGGGGTTGGAACACGAACCGCGCCGCCATCCAGTTTGCCATCCAGGTGCGGAAGTACCAGTCCAACTGCTTTGGCTGCACCGGTAGTGGTTGGAATAATGTTAACCGCTGCAGCACGGGCTCTTCTAAGATCCTTGTGGGGTGCATCCACAATATTCTGGTCTCCGGTGTAGGCATGAACCGTTGTCATAAAGCCCTTTTCAACTCCGAACTCATCATCAAGCACCTTAACCATTGGAGCCAGGCAGTTAGTAGTACAACTGGCATTCGAGTAGATCTCAACATCATCTGAGATCTCTTCGTCATTAACACCCAGTACGATAGTCTTAACATCTCCGCCTGAAGCTGGAGCTGAGATAATAACTTTTCTGGCGCCTGCCTGAATGTGCTTGGAAGCACCAGCTTTATCGCGGAATATACCGGTAGATTCCACTACCACATCGGTATTCATTTCACCCCATTTAAGAGCAGCCGGATCGCGCTCAGCAGATACCTTAAAACTCATGCCGTCAATAGTGATCGTATCTCCATCAACCGATACATCGCCGGGATAGGTACCCTGCGCGGAATCATATTTGAACAAATGTGCCAGAGTAGCTGTATCTGTAAGATCGTTAACTCCAACGATTTCAATTTCATTTTTATACTGAGAGAGGATCGCTCGGGTTACCATACGGCCGATGCGCCCAAACCCATTGATTCCAACTTTGATTTTAGCCATTTCGAATCCTTGAGTAATGTTTGGTTTAATTGTCAGTTTAATTCACCAAAAGAAATAACCTGAAAAACGTTCTTTTGCAGACCTGAAAACTACCATTTGTATGCCCCTTTTTCAATGATTTAACATCACCGGGGTATTATATTACTATGATCTTTGAATTGGGAGCGCTTTTCTGAGTATATTGGGGACTATAAAAATTCAGATTTATTAACCGATTAAAACGATTAAGTGCAATGCCTGATCTCACATTAAAAAAATTCAGAAATGAGACCTACCTGGATTTCAATGATCCTACCCATGATGGTGCTCAAAAAGAGGCACTGGAAAATGTCCGGTCTCAGTTTGGTAAGGAATATGACCTTTACATCAACGGAGAGTTTGTAAAAGGTGATGAGGGAACTTTTGAAAGCCGAAATCCATCCAACACCGATGAAGTGATCGGTACTTTTCAGATGGCATCTAAAGATCAGGCATTTCAGGCGCTGGAAGATGCCTGGACTGCATTTGAAGACTGGAAATTCGTATCTGCCAAGAAGAGAGCAGATTATCTGTTTAAAGCCGCGGATGTGATCCGCCGCAGAAGGCTGGAGATCAACGCGTGGATGATCAGTGAAGCCGGCAAATGCTACCTCGAAGCTGATGCTGATACTTGTGAAGCGATCGACTTCCTGGACTACTATGCATACGAGGCACTTCGTATTGATGATGGTATGCCGGTGCTGGATACCTGGGGTGATCAGAACCGAACCGTATATATGCCGATAGGTGCCGGAGTCTCTATTTCTCCATGGAATTTCCCATTTGCTATCTTTGTGGGAATGGCGGCGGCTCCGATCGTGGTAGGAAATACCGTGGTTGCGAAACCGGCTCCCGATACTCCTAAAATGGGACATCTGCTGGCTGAGATCTTTGAGGAAGTGGGACTTCCCAAAGGGGTATTCAATTATGTAACCGGTGGAGACATCGAAGTAGGTGAGAATCTTGCCAAGCATCCTAAGACCCGGTTTATTTCCTTTACCGGATCCAAGCCGGTAGGACTTCACCTGCAGAAGATCGCCGGAGACACTCCGGAAGGTCAGCCATTCCTGAAGCGCCTGGTTTGTGAGCTGGGTGGTAAAAATGCCATTATCGTCGAAGATGATGCTGATATCGATATGGCTGCGGAAGAGATCGTTAAAGGGGCCTTCGGATTTCAGGGTCAGAAATGCTCAGCCTGTTCAAGAGTGATCGCGCATGAGAAGATCTACGATGAACTGCTCGAGAAAGTAGTATCCCGCACCAAGGCTCTCAACGTCGGTGATGCTAAAGAAAATTATATTTCCGGTCCGGTCATCAACCAGAAAGCCGTTGATAAGATCATGAGCTATATTGAGATCGGTAAAGAAGAAGGAAAACTAATGGCCGGTGGTAAAAGAGCCGAAACCGAAAATGACGGATTCTATATCGAGCCTACGGTATTTGCGGATGTCGACCCAAATGCCCGGATCGCCCAGGAAGAGATCTTCGGACCGGTAACTGCATTCATAAAAGCTAAGAATACCGACGAAGCACTTGATATTGCCAACAGCACCGCATTTGGTCTTACCGGAGGTTATATCAGCTCTGATCCTAAGAAGATCGAAAGAGCACTCAGAGAATTCAACGTAGGGAACCTGTATGTGAACCGTAAGAATACGGGAGCATTGGTAGGAGGTCAGCCTTTCGGGGGATTCAAGATGAGTGGTACGGACGGGAAGGCGGGTGGTCGTGACTACCTCAAGTACTTCCTCGAGCCTAAGTCCATGACCTATCGTCCGCACAAGGATGTAGATTTTGACTTCCCGAGCTTTCGGTTCGCAGACCGGGACTAATACCTGAGCTCATAATTCATTTAAAAAAAGAGCCGTGCATCATTCGATGTACGGCTTTTTTTATTGAAGAAAACCGGGTTTTAGTCGTGAGCAAATTGAAAAAATATTAAATGAAATGCCCTGTAAGAGAATAGTTGATTTCAGACTATATCAATCCAGTTCGATGTCATCCGGAGCTTCGTCCTCATCTACGAGATCATCCACATCGGGAGCATCGTCAACCAGGTCATCTTCATCATCATCTACTTCTTCCGGGGTTGGTTTATTCTCCGCCGGTTTGGTCTCGGCTTTAGCACCCGCTCTTTTCAGCAGCATCGCAATATCTTCCTGTTCATTGTCCATTGCGATCATCATTGCGGTATCGCCGTTCTTATCGCGTAATTTGACGTTAGCGCCTTCGTTGATCAGGTAGCTGACTACTTTGTTATGACCCAGTTTTGCGGCGATCATCAGTGCAGTGTGTCCCCATCGCTGCTGGGCATCCACGTCGACTCCCTTTTCAACCAGTAGCTGAACAGCCTCCAGTTCACCGGCTCTGGCTGCAGCGATCAGTGCCAGATCTCCGATTACTGCCCCTTTTTCAAGCAAGAGCTTCATGAGTGTTACATTACCGTTCTCGGCAGCCCGGTTAAGAGCGGTTCCACCCATCTTGGTGGCTATATTCAGGTCGGCACCCGCATCTATCAGGTATTTAACCAGATCCGCATGATCTTTCTCAGCTGCAAGGATCAGTCCGGTAGCACCACTACTATTTGTGGCATTAATATCAGCACCTTTGGATGACAGATATTTCTTAACGGAATCCAGGTCTCCGCTTTTCGCAGCTTCAATAAATTCAGATAGGTCCATAAGAAAAGGTGCTTTATGTAAGTGTTTGCGGGATGATAAAAAACGGGGAGTGAAACTCAAAGCTTTTTTTGGCTGGAGGGAGGATTGGGTAGCATCGTTAGCATGGGCCTTGATAAGAATGTGGGCAAGAACAACGATCAGCAGGTTGGGTGAATAAAAATTATGAATTATAATTGGCGGTTTTCACTGCGCAAAGGTTACCCCTCTCCATCCCCTCCGAGATGATCCGATCAGGATATGAGCGAATTACTTAAGATTCAGGGCTCAGAACTATATAAAAACCGTCTCTTCTACCTCGTGGCCGTTCATGAAGTCTTCTGCACTCATCACTTTAGTGCCCGGTAGCTGTACCTCGATTAATTCCACACTTCCGTCCTTACAGGCCACCAGCAACTTCCCTTCTTTGATCAGTATTTCTCCTGGATCTGCCTGCACCCCGGGACCCAGCTTTGACCGGTAGATATTGAATTTTTTTCCATTCCAGGTAGTCCAGGCTGTTGGAAATGGACTCAGTCCTCTGATCTTGTTATGAACCTTCTTAGCTTTTTGATCGAAATCGATCCGGCAATCATCCCTGAAGATCTTGGGAGCAGGTGTTGCCAGGGTATCATCCTGAGGGTTTAGGGGAGGTTCTCCGTTGGCAATCAGGTCCACTGCTTCCAGTAATAGCTCACTGCCTTCCTTTTTAAGACGATTATACACTTCACCCGTTGTTTCATTTTCTCCTATCGGCGTCTTAGCCTGAAGGATAATGTTACCCGTATCTACCTTCTCATCCAGAAAGAATATCGTACAACCCGTTTCAGTCTCCCCTTCCATGACTGCGTGATGAATCGGAGCTGCACCCCGGTATTTAGGCAATAAAGAAGCATGTAGGTTTACGGAACCGATCTTCGGAATTTCCAGGATATTTACGGGGAGTATGCGGAATGCGACCACCACAAAAAGATCTGCATTCAGGTTTTGCAGTGATTCTTCAAATTCAGCGGACCTAAGGTCTTCCACATCAATAGTCGGCAGCCCCAGTTCCAGGGCTTTTGCTTTAAGAGGCGTCGGAGAAGTGGATGAACCCCGGCCTCTTCTTTTGTCCGGGTTGCTTACGACCGCTAAGATCTCATGCTGTGAGTCAACTAATTTCTCAAGACTGGGGATCGCAAAATCCGGAGAGCCCATGAAAACGATCTTCATATCGTCTCCTTAGTCTTTGGCTGCAACAGGATACTTAACTTTCTTCTCGCCTGAGTTAATGGCTTCCAGTTCTTTCTTGTGCATTCGACGCTTGAAAGTACTCAGGTAGTCGATGAATAATACCCCGTCCAGATGGTCATATTCATGCTGAATGATCCTTGAGGTCCACCCGTTGGCTTCTAATCTCATTTTGTTGAAATCACGGTCAAAATATTCGATCGTAATGGTTTCCGGTCGGAATACTTTATCCGAAACTTCCGGAATGCTCAGACAGCCTTCATCCATCGGAACTTTATTTCCTTTCTTTTCCAATATCACAGGATTGATGAAGACCATGGGGCCGTATTTTACATCATCCTCTTCGAGCATCGGGTCCGAGTCCATTACAAAAAGCCGGTGCTTTTCACCTACCTGGGGAGCTGCGAGCCCAACGCCGTCCGAATTATACATGGTCTCCAACATATTATCTATGAGCTCCTGGAGCTCATCGGAATTTTCTTCCACTTCGTTAGTTGTCTCACGAAGAATTGGATCGTTATATGTTACGATGGGTAGAATTGCCATAATTATCTTGGGAGTCTAAATAATTTTGAAGGATGATCGCTGCTGCGATTCTGTCTCGGCGGCCTTTTTCCTTCCTTTTTTGCTTTGGCACGCCTGCTTCCAACATTAAGTCTAAAGCCTTATTAGAGGTATATCGTTCATCAATTCTGACAACGGGAATATCGGGAAAATGTTTGGAGAGTATTTTCTTAATGAATTCATCTACCATATCGGTAGCACGGCCCTCCTCTCCATTCGGATTGAGAGGCCATCCTACGATAAATTTTTCAATCTTAGAATCCTCAACTAATGCCTTTAATTCTGCCAGAATATCGTCCGGTGAGAAGGTACCAACAGGACTTGCAATGGTTTGTAACAGATCGGTCCGCGCCACCCCGATTCGTTTGGTGCCGACATCAATTCCTACCAGTCTTGAATAATCCTGCAAGGCTTAAAAATTCGTTATAAAGATGTTTATTTTACGTCTTCCAGAGGCTGCCTTAAGAATTTCTTCAGCAGTTTGCTTGGTTTGAAATGAGTTTTACGGTGTGCAGGAACGTAAATTACTTCATTCGTTTTTGGATTTCTTGCTTTAGGTTTTGCCTTTGTTTCTTTCACTTCAAAGACTCCGAAATCCCTGATCTCAATTCTGCATTCCGTGTCTGCTGACATCATTATTTCACGTAAAGCCACGATCACCGAATCAACCCATGGCTCAGCCTGGATCATTGGTTCATCCATAGCTTCCGCTACTCGACGTACAACATCACGTTTCGTGTAGGTCATCATAATTGTTGTCCATTTATGTTATGCACCTCTGTACCTTTATTATCAGGTGCGTTGTCCTTCCAAATTATTCACGATCATTTATTCCTTAAGCTGTAACCATATCTAAAGCGAATAATTTGATATATAACCAATATATACAAATATCCCTTCTACAAAAAGGTTAACATTTAAGCATTTACTCATATCGTAATACATTCTTTACCCCCTCGACCTTTCCCAGCCTCTTCATGATCTTGTTAAGATGAGAAATTCCGTTCACATAGAGGGTAATGATCCCTTCAAACATCCCGCTGTCCGAATTTACATTGATGCTCTTCATGTTTGTTTCCAATGACTTAGACAGTACATCCGTAATGTCATTGATCATACCTACCCTATCTTCCCCGATCACTTTAACCGCTCCCAGGAACTTCGCTTCGATATTTTTCGCCCAGTTTACGTCCACGATCCGGTCACTTTCCGTTTTGATCAGGTGGCGAGCATTGTTACACATGCTCCGATGGATCTTTATGTCCCCGGTTCTGGATATAAATCCAATCACATCATCACCCGGGATCGGGTTACAACAATTTGCGTAGGAATATTTAACATTTGTGATCTCCCCGTTGATGATCAGTGACTTACCGTCTCCAACTGCCCGGGCAGCATCGATATATTTTTTCTGTATTTCCCCTTCGGAAAATTCCTCCGTTTCTCTCTCACCAATACGATCGATACGGCCGGTACTCTTATATTTTTTAACCTCTTTGAAGAGTTTATTTACATCAAATATTCCGGTTCCGATATCATAGAACAAGTCCTGAGAAGCCTCATACTTAAAGACTTTGGCAAACTTTGTGAGTTCCTGATCCGAGATCTCAAGCTTGCCTTTTTCGGCCCGTTTGTTCCATACTTCCCTTCCTTCTTCAGCAACCTTACGCTGCTTTTGCTTGATGAACTGGCGGATCCGGGACTTAGCTTTATGGGTTACCACATCGTCGATCCAGTCCGGGTTCAGATTGATCTTATTCCCGGTTATGATCTCAACCTGGTCCCCGTTCTTCAGTTTCTGTCTTAAGGGTACCATCTTCCCGTTCACCTTAGCTGCCATCGCTCTTTCACCGATCTCCGAGTGGATCTCAAAAGCAAAATCTATGGGTGTGGCATCCCGTGGGAGGGTCCTGAGCTCACCATCCGGGGTGAACACGTAGATCTCATCCTGGTACAGGTTGAGCTGGAAATCTTTAACGAAATCGGTTGCCGCATCCGGTCTGGGATTATCCAGTACATCCCTTACCCAGCTGATAAAGCGGCTCAGACTTTCAGATCCTCCGTCTGCTCCTTCTTTGTATTTCCAGTGAGCGGCCAGACCTTTTTCGGCAATATCATCCATGCGCCGCGTTCTGATCTGTACTTCAACTTTACGGCCTTTGTTTGTAATTACGGTAGTATGCAGCGACTGATATCCGTTGGTCTTGGGAACCGAAATAAAGTCCCTGAATCGCTCGGGGATCGGGGTATACCAGTCGGTAATAATAGAATAAACTCTCCAGCAGTCTTCCTTTTTATGCGGGTCCTCCAGTATGATACGGATCGCAAACAGATCATAGATCTCCTCAAAGGGTTTCTGTTGCCGCTGCATCTTACGGTAGATCGAAAATATATGCTTAGGTCTGCCTTTGATCTCAAAGTTGTAACTCAGCTTTTCAAGCTCGTTTTCGATCGGTCTCATGAATTCGTGTACAAATCCCTCCCGGTCCTCCTTCTTCTCACGAAGTTTACGGGCAACGAATTTATACGAAGTGGGATCAATGGCCTTAAAGCAAAGGTCTTCTAATTCATTCTTGATCCGGAACAGGCCAAAACGATGAGCAAGAGGGGCATATAACTCCATGGTTTCCGTAGCGATCTTGATCTGTTTTTCTCTTCTGAGATGCTGAATAGTCCTCATATTATGAAGACGATCGGCAAACTTGATCAAAACCACCCGGATGTCTTCCGCCATTGAAAGGAGTAGTTTCATAAATGCTTCCGCCTGTTTGGCATCGCGGCTTTTAAAAACTCCTTCGATCTTGGTAACCCCATCGATGATCAAAGCGACTTCATCGCCAAACCAGTTCCGGATGTCATCCATATTCACATCCGTATCCTCGACGGTATCATGCAGCAGGGCTGCGATCACAGATACATCATCAATATTGATCTCACGCACAACGATCTTAGCTACATCTACCGGATGGTAATAATAGGGCTCACCGGAAGCACGGGTGATCCCCTCATGCGACATATAGCAGAGTTTGAAAGCTTTCGTGATCGCATCTTCATCATACTCCTCCATGTATTCTTCACAGAGATCGAGTAAAGATTTAAGGTCCTGACGCAAAGCTTTATTAAGCTTCAGTCCTTCCAGGTCGTATTTAATATGTTCGTCGGTATTATCCATCAGTAATGCACTTATCACTAAGTAAACACTTTTGTGAGGGTCTAAGCAAGCTTTTAACGTATTAATGCCTATAAAAAAAGCGGATGTGAAGATCACATCCGCTGTCAGCTTAAGTACTTAGGGCTCAGAAACTTAAATAAACTCCGAACATGATACGACCATTCTGGCTGTCAGAAAGATCCGGACTGCTGAGTTTATAATTGGAATATCTGTACTCAACAAAAGGTTTCAGGAGCGGAATAATGGTCACTCTGGCACCAATGAAAGTATTCCAGTAGATGTTGTTTTCATCCCCTGCCTGAATATCAGCGCCGACTCCCTGGAGGTCTTTTACTTCCAGGTCGAACGATTCAGAACCAAGTCCCAGGCCTGCATACGGCTCGATCAGTCCGATAGGTACTCCACCGGTTAGTGCAAGACCGAAGTCATAACTTGTCAGATCGGTCGAATAAGAAACATTCCCGCCGCTGATGTTATTCGATTCGGAAAAGTAACTGAAATGAGCTCGCATTCTCAGATTTACTAAAGGGAATTTTTCAAAGATCCCTTTTTCAACACGGACACCGAATCCGTTCTTGGGGGATTCATCTCTGACCTCGTAGGATGCACCGATCTCAAACTGAGCCTGTGCATCGGTCATAAAGACGGTAAAGAACAATATGGGTATAAGGAATAGTAGTTTTTTCATAGTAATAGGGTAATAGATGATTTTTCAGAATTTACAAAACAGATTCCTGAATGCATATTTTTTTGAGCGTATAAAAAAAGCCCCGTAATGTTTACTTACGGGGCTTAAGATCCTGATTTAACTATTTAATTCTCTATAGGAGGAGCGCCGGCCGCAGCCAAGCGTCTCAGGAGATCTGCCATAGTGCTGTCCGCAAATCGTTGCAGCTCATCCGCTATGGGTTCAAATTCGGCTTTTCCGATCTCAATCATTTCCTTGTGCATAGGCGTCGGACCATAGGTGGTATTAAGACCGCGTATCCCTACGAATAATCTTGAGGAAGGACTTGGAGGATTCCGCTCTCCCACCTCATTTTTCACTTCACTGCCCTGCATTTTCTCCCGGATCTCCAGAAGGTTCATACGAGCATCATGAATGTCTTTCAACAATTCCGGGTCGGCGTTATCCGCTCTGCTGAGTGCCGTCTTCATCTTGCCAACCAGGTCAAGCTGTTCATCCAGCAGGTTTGAAGCTGCGGTGAGCTCTAGCTGGAATTCAGTGACCACCTCTCTGAAAGCGATCATATCCTCGTAGGCTGCTCCTTCCAGAGTAGGTTCTCTAAGAGGTACTACATCAAAAGTAACCGGATCATCCAGCTCTGTCACTACTCCGTCCACGATCTTTGACATGGTTGCGGTGTAGGTTCCGGGTGTTACCGGGAAGCCATTTCTGCGGCCATTACCCGATACATAGTTTTTCGAAGACATCTCGAGTTCCCAGTTTACGCGGTGGAATCCTGAAGAAGCCGGGCCGAATACATGATTGACCACATTACCCGCTTCATCCTTGATCGTGATTCTGATCGTCGGATCTTCCTGCCGGACCTCCGCTTCCAGAGCATCCCAGCCCGGGAAGGGAACATCTTCGTCGTCCTCCAGTGCTCTTTCGCTTTTCTTGCGCTCTGACTCTATGCTGGTCAGACCGTCCTTCAGATAATAGGTAAATACGGCGCCGAAAGGCGGATTCTCTGCCGTGTAGAACGAAGCACCGGGATCGATCTCCACACTTCTCGGCTGATACCATAATGCATCACGGGTGTCGAAGAGAACTCCTTCTTTGTTCAGGCTCTCTTCATCAACCTGCCTCAGAGGAGAAATATCATCCACGATGTAGTATCCTCGACCGAAAGAAGCTGCTACCAGATCATTATGCTCGCGCTGAATGGTGATATCTCTGAATGATATAGTGGGTGCCCCGCCTTTCATTTTAACCCATTCATTTCCTCCGTCTACCGTAAAGAATATTCCGAATTCGGTAGCCGCAAAAAGCAGATCCGGATCTATATGATCCTGAACCATTCTCCATACCAGGTGTCGATCGGGAAGATTACCGGAGATCGACTCCCAGCTGCGACCCCGATCCGTACTTTTGATCAGATAAGGAGTAAAATCACCATATTTGTGATTATCGAGTGCAGCATATACAGTATTCACATCATAAAGATCTGCTCTTACATCATTCACAAAAGCCGTAGAAGGAACGCCCCGGATACTTCCCACCTCGATCCGGCGCCAGTTCTCTCCTCCATCCTCACTTACCTGAATGATTCCGTCGTCGGTACCGGCATACAGCAGTCCCTCCTGCAATGGCGATTCGCCCAGCGAGGTGATGGTATTATAGTTCGACATGGCGTTTACATCCCAGGGATTATCCCAGCTCTGCTGTTTACCCATGATCTCCAGGGTAAGGCGTTCCTGGTCCCGGGTCAGGTCACCAGAAATTGGGGTCCAGCTATCGCCCCGGTTATCGGATCTCCACACCCGCTGAGAGGCAAAGTACAACCTGGCAGGACTATGCGGGCTTACCAGTATGGGTGCATCCCAGTTAAAGCGCTCAAAATCTTCTCCTTCCCCAGCCTGAGGTTGAATAAAGACCTGCTCTCCTGTTTTTCGGTCGATACGATGAAGTCCGCCCTGCTGTGTCTCACCATAAACGATATCAGGATTACCCGGTTCGGTGGCGGTATCATGGCCATCCGCAAAGAGAATATGTTTCCAGTCAGCATTACGTATGCCGTGCGTCAGATCTGTTCTCGAAGGTCCTTCATGCGTACCGTTATCCTGAGTTCCGCCATACAGGTTGTAAAATGGTTTTTCATCATCCACAGCAACTTTATAGTACTGCGTCAGTGGCAGATTTGGCATATATCTCCAGTTTGCTCCGTGATCAAAAGTCTCATAGACTCCGCCATCTGAGCCCATAAGCAGATAATCCGGTTCATCTGAGCGGAAAGCCAGTGCATGGTTATCGGAATGCTTATCCCTTTCCGGCAGTGTCGAATAAGTACGTCCATGATCGTCAGAAACAAGAGTTCGAACGTTCATCAGATAGATCCGTCCAAAAGTATGCGGGGAAGCGTATAGCTCCTGATAGTAATGAGGTCCCGTTCCGCCGGATACCATATCCGACATCTTATTCCAGGAAGCTCCCCGGTCATCCGACATAAAAAGTCCCCCTTCGGTCCTGTCCAGTTCAATAGCAGCATATACGATATCCGGGTCCTGCGGGGAAATGGCCAGCCCGATCTTTCCGAGATTAGACCCCGGTATGCCGTTCTTCAGTTCCGTCCAGGTTAACCCGCCGTCGGTAGATTTATGAATTCCGGAACCGGGTCCTCCACCCATATAGGCCGCTACTGTGCGGTGTCGCTGCCAGGTGGCTGCATACATTACATTCGGCTCGCGGGGATCCACAACAATATCAGTAGCACCAGTCCATTCATCATCCCCCAGTACTTTATTCCATGACTCGCCGCCGTCATCGGTGCGATATAAACCTCTTTCCCCACCTTTATTCCAGAGAGGTCCCTGCACTGCAACAAGCACGACATCCGGATCCTCCGGGTGAACCAGAATGGTGGAAATGTGCTGTGATTCTTTAAGTCCCATGTTGGTCCAGGTTCTGCCTTCGTCCGTACTTTTGTAGATACCATCGCCGAAACCTACATGACGTCCCCCGACATCCTCTCCGGTACCAACCCAGATCACTGCCGGGTTATGCGGATCTATGGTCAGAGAACCGATCGAATAAGATGGCTGATTATCAAAGATCGGTGTCCAGGTGATCCCGGCATTTTCAGTTTTCCAAACACCGCCCGAACCGGCAGCCACATACCAGGTGTTCTCGTGTTCGGGATGAATTGCGATATCAGCTATGCGTCCGGAAGCAAATCCGGTACTTACATTTCTGAGTTCGAGTGCATTATAGCTGGTTTGGGATATCACAGAAGACTCCTGTGCAAAACCATTCAGGGAGAAAGCTGCAAAGATCAGGAAGATCAGCGCAACGAAGTTCGTTTTGACCATGGTGTGAAAAGCGTTTAGTTAATAGAAAATATTGTAACCCAATAATATTACAGACAACTTAAAATCTATCCGGTCAAAAACAAGTTGTTGAAAGAGAATACCTGAGAACCGGGGCAGGAATAATCCAAAATACTTTTGTAGAAGTAGCGTATTAACTCTTATATTTGGCGCCTCACTAGGAATTGAGATCACAGTGAGTATGATATCTACCTGTTAGCTATGAGCAATCAGCCATCAGCTAACCACGATGCCGCAGTGGTGGAATTGGTAGACACGTTGGACTTAAAATCCAATGGATATTAAAATGTCCGTGCCGGTTCGAGTCCGGCCTGCGGTACTAAACGCCTCGTAAAACATTGATTTTGCGGGGCGTTTTTATTTCAGGTAGAACAAAGCCTTTATTTTCTAACAGATATATTTTCATACTCTGAGCATAAAATATGTACTGACAGTTGAAAACATCATTAACATGAAAGAACAGATCAGTCGAATAAAGATGCTCATTCAAATATTCCGGGTATTCATATTCTATGCTTCCTCCCGCCTCCCCTGGAATGACAGTGACCTCTAAGCAATTAGGGTACACCGCACTTTCATCAGCGGTGTATTCTTTTATGTGCTCAGGCTGATGAATACTAATACAAGTATAACAGCCACATTCATTAGAAACATCAATTCTCAATTCAATCACATGCCACCAGCAAATCTGATCATGCAGATCATTGTGATCTTCTGCAAAGTAGGCAAACCATGAAAATTATATACTTACTTCTATATAGTTAAATATATATCATTTTATTTTTATTAGATATAAACAATTCTTTGCTATTAGTTAATAATTAACCGTCATTAGGATTTATTAACATGCATATACAATTATATAAGGTAAGATATATGCTCTATATAATATTGCTTAACTATATTTGATAATAATTTCAGCAATTTGCTGAAGTTCTGGAAAGAATTGCAGTACTGGTGCAAAATCAAACGGGTGCGACAGAAATAACTGCTTTTGGAGTAAACTGCAATATGGGATCAATGAAAACAATAAACGGAGATGATATGCTTAAAAAAATATTGTTAATGGGAGCAACCTGCATGTTCCTGGGTTCAACAGTTAATGCACAATGGCTTACTAATATGTCCTGTACAGAAGATGCATCTGAGATAATGAATAAAGCCATTAATCATCAGATGAATCTGGAGCAGCAGTATGCTGCCGGGATGGCCAAAGCCGCATTAGTCATAGATGAGAATTGCGGTTCAGCACAATTGCTGTTGGCGCAAATAGCTTTAGGTAATGGTCCTAACGGATTAAAAGGAAGCGCTGATGAAAAAATGGGTAAGATCCGTTACGATGATCTAAGTGATCAGGAAAAAGCCTGGTATGATATGGAAAATGCTGATGGTTCAACTGATTTTTGGGCAGCTATAGATGCTGCAGTAACGGCTTACCCGGACGCCGCGATGTTTGCCTACCGAAAAGCTGTCAGATTACAGGACGGCAAGGATGACATTGGTCAGTTTATTGCTAAATTTCCGGAAGAATCACCGGCTGCATACAATACTATGGCTTACCGACAATCAGGCGGAGCTTATGGTGAAGAAGATATAAAAGGTGCTATGGAGTCCATTCGGAAAGGACTTGCAATATATAACGGCCCAAATCTTCATGACTCAATGGCTGAACACTATGCGATGATGGGTAATTACGAAAAAGCCGTTGAGCATGAATTCAAAGCACTGGATTTCGCTTCAGGCCCGAGTGTATACGGGACCCGGCTTACCAACCTTTGGTTCAGATACAATCAAGATACTCATTCAGACAGTATCAAAGCCTATACTATGCATAGAATTAATCACTTAATGGATGGTGATAATGCCGCCGCACAAGAATATTTATCAGGTAATGGTTCAGTTCAGTGTGATTCCAACCTTAGACCTTGTCGAGTAACAGGAACAGGTAATGGTGCTGGTAATAATACCCCACGTATGAGATTTGAGAGATGGGATGTAAGTGACATGGAAATCTGGTTTAACGATGATATGACCATGGCAATCACTAGCTATATGAATGATGGTGAAATCACAATAACTTCATCAGGTGAAACGATTCCTTATAAAACACGAGCATCAGAAGTTTGGGTAAGGGAAGCAGGATGGAAAATTGTTCATTCAAACTTTGCTCCGCTTAAAGAAGGAACAGGAGTACCTGCAATTAATGATTAGATATATTTGATCCCTGATTAAACATATAAGCGCTGATCGGTAAGTCAGCGCTTTTTTTATATCAGCAACTTTGAAAGCAGAGCTCCGGGAACCGGATTCAGCGATTGATGAACATGGACGGAGATCTGCCTTTATCCAGTTGGATCTAGTTTATACATATAGACATGTCATATTGAATTGAACGTTGCCTTAATAATCTAAGCGCTTGCTAATTCGGAGTAATTTCATGTATTTAGATTGAAAATTATCGGATATTATGATCACTCTCCTTCGTCGCTTCCGCCAAAAACTCATTGGTTCGGGTACCCTTACTAAATACCTGATTTACGCAATTGGAGAGATCCTTCTGGTGGTGATCGGTATCCTGATCGCCCTGCAGGTCAACAACTGGAATGAGGGTCGTAAAGATCGCATCATGGAACGGCGTTTTCTCAGCGAAATGATGCTAGATCTCCAATCCGATTCTCTTACCCTGGCAGAATTTAAAGAAGATTCCGACGAGCAGGTCCGAACCAAGGAACAACTCAGAAAGTATTATCAAGGTACTCCTTTTCAAGTGGATTCACTCATCATCTTTTTTGAGGATCAATGGAAGCAGAGGTATAACTTCAATCCTATTACCACCACCCTGGATGAAATGAAAAGCACAGGCAAATTAAGTGTGATCCGAAATGAGGAATTGCGCAGAAATATTCTGGAGACCTATAATTATTATGTGGTGTTTCAGAGTAGAGCTCAAAGCATATACTCCGAACAACAGGAGAAGAGCACGGAGCTCTATTACGCAGAGATCCCGGGACTCTATTCCCTGGAAGGGGATTCGGCCTATGATATTGAAGCGGTGTTGAGTCAATATGAAGTGCAAAACCGGCTGGGAGGGAATTTTGTCAATGGAATGAATTCGCGGCTGCAAATGATCATTGCAGTCAATAGCCGTCTGATTGAACAAATACGTGCAGAACTTCAAATGGATTAAAGAGGATTGAGCAATGCTTCGCTTTTTCCGATATATCCGAAAAATGCTTTTTAATAGGGTATAAGAACAGTGAGGCCATAGCCTCGCGCATTCTGAGGCCAGAACTTACTTTAGTCAGTAGTTTTCCGCCTGAATATGAGATGATCCACTCCAAATTTACCGGATCCCAGGACCAGGCTGTACAAACAAGTGATCATAAAAAGGCTGACTAATACCGGAGAAAACAGGACATCCGCCTGAGTCGTAAAGAGGTCCCATAACACGATCCATAAAAGGGTAAATGATATCATTCTTGTGGTGAATCCGGTGATCAGCAGGCTTCCATAGATCCCGTATTCGATACGCTCTGCCCATATCAGCGTATCCGGGCCGATCCAGTCCAGCCATGCCGGCAGCACCAGATCCTGTGGCAACATACCTTGTACATCATAAGCCGGCATACCGATCTTATACTTATAAACCTCGGTCAGAAGCAAAAAACCGAATATTATTCTCGGCAGACTCATTGCGACATTGATCCAGATGGAACCTATCTCAACCGAAGTAAACAGGTTCCGGAAAAGCTTCTGATTGCTTTCCAAAAAAGACAGAATATCCTCCTTCGTCCGGATAGAAATTAACTCATCCCATTTACTGGCTATCAACTGCTTCATGCTTTACGGTCTAACGTCTCATTTTTTAAAATGATCGATCCGGTTTGTTGTTTCGGACCTGACTACGAAGCTTATCCGAAAAAGTTGAATAGAATTGTAGAGGGTGTTCATAGAACTATCAGCTATGGAATAATCGTGTCCCTTAGATTTTTTATCCAATTGTCTATTCAAATCCTCATTAACCACAATCGCGTGATCTGAACTTATCCATGAAACATTCAGTGGTTCTGACCGTGTACGCGACCAAACTAACTCAAATCCTTTTATGCAGCATAAACTCTCTCTAGTTCATTCATTTTGGTTCTGGTTTTTTGGAGCTATCGCTCTTTATACCACCTACGACTATTTTAAACATCTGGCTTATCCTGATTCCATCTTTTTGGAACACGCTTATCAATGGCTGGCTTTTACAATTGCATCCATGTTAACCATGT
This sequence comes from Balneola sp. MJW-20, assembly GCF_040811775.1. Taxonomy (NCBI): domain Bacteria; kingdom Pseudomonadati; phylum Balneolota; class Balneolia; order Balneolales; family Balneolaceae; genus Gracilimonas; species Gracilimonas aurantiaca. Next base: position 307,571 of record NZ_JBFNXW010000002.1, on the reverse strand, counting down.
GCCTGATCATGTTTGGAATACACCGTTTTCTTCAGAAATGGACTTACACCCGGCATTTTATGTTTGACGGGATTGGAGTAGCGATCGCAATGATCGTACATATTACCCTGACCGGCCCCTTATGGGACCGATTAATTTGGACTGCAAGTGATCTCAATTTCTTTTTCCGATGGCAGCCGCTATTGATCCTGCTTGGTGCTTTTTATGGTATAAGGACTCTGTTCTATTTTCTGATCCAGAGAAAGCATATAACCGAGCCTTTGTCACATTAATAATTACATGCCGGATCGGGTAAGATATTCCCGAATCAGTTTAAAACAATGGTCATGCAAAGCTCCCTGATTAGTAAGAATAATTGGGAACCATATAAAATTTATATATCGCCCTCCCGGACAGACTATTCCCCCTTTGCAGAAAAGCTTCTTTATAAGCTATCTCCCCACAGCTTAAATCAGGTTTCCTTGTTGAATATTCTGCCATCATTCTGTTAGTTAAACTGGTGATAGTTGAGATTGGGTCCTTTCCATTATATCAGGTACCCAGATCTATTTAACGATCGTAAGTGATGGAGGGAGCTCTGATGAGGTCAAGCGACAAACTTCAAAGAAGTCCCCCGGCATATTTCCCCACCGGGTCAATCGATCTGTTCTGTGAATCGGAAAAGATCTGTGCTCCCCTTATGGCCTTTTCACTTCAGGATCATCGGATACTGCCTGCCTGCTTATTCACCGGCGTGCCGCTCCTCTTTGTTAAACCTTTCATTAACATAGGGAAGTGATTATGATCGGTCAGACCATAAAGAATTACAGGATAACGGAAAAGATCGGAGAAGGCGGTATGGGAGTTGTTTATAAAGCCTACGACTCCAGACTGGACCGTTCAGTAGCACTCAAGTTTCTGCCGGATCGTATCTCTGACTCCGAACCGGATAAAAAGAGATTTCTGCAGGAAGCCCGGGCGGCATCAGCCCTTGATCATCATAATACCTGCACCATTCATGAAATTGATGAGACGGTAGACGGAAAACTTTTTATCGTTATGCCCGCTTACGAGGGGAAAAGCCTTGATAAACTGATAGCAGCCGATTCACTGAACACGGAACAGATCGTTGACATCACTATACAGATCGCTGAGGGATTAAAAGCAGCGCACGATGCCAATATTATTCACAGGGATATCAAGAGCAGTAATATTATGGTAGATCCCGAAGGCCATACGGTGATCATGGATTTCGGGCTGGCCCGAAGAAATGACTTTACCCAACTCACCAATGACGGAGACACTTTGGGAACTGTGGAATATATGTCCCCTGAACAGGCACTGGGCAAAGCCGCAGACCATCGAACGGATATCTGGTCTTTGGGGGTGATCCTCTATGAAATGCTGACCGGAAAGACCCCTTTTCACAGCGAATACCCTCAGGCAACCATCTATTGTATCCTGAATGAAGAGGCTGAGGAATTGACCTCTGATAAAAGGATGATCACTCCCGATCTATTGGAAATAGTTGACAGGACTCTGAAGAAAGACCTGGACGAACGCTATCAGACGATATCCGATCTGCTGCATGATCTTTATGATATCAAAAACCACTCAACGGACTCGCATTCTTTATTAAGATCCGGCCTCAGAACTATATATGCAGTTCCAGCCCGAAAACGTACATTCTTCAGTTCATTAATGATCGTGACCGTTGTATTCGTTATCGGATTCTATTTCTATTTACAGCCTTCAAATGTGGAGTTTGCCGAGAGAGACTGGATCATGCTCTCGGATTTTGAAAACGAAACAAATGAGGAAGTATTCAACCATTTTTTAGGGGAAGTCCTGGAGATCAGCCTTCAGCAGTCCTCATTTCTGAACCTCTACGGTAATGAAAATATCCGGTGGATCCTTCAGAATGAGCTGAATAAAGAAGTAGCAGGATCCCTAAGCTCCGACATCGTGAGGGAAGCTGCACGCTACAAAGAAGTAAATGTGATATTGACACCCCGGATTGTACTACAGGATAGTATTTATCTGTTGTCTGCCCGTTTATCGGAAGTAACTTCTCCCAAAGAAATCAAACTTGGACCCTATGCAGCTGCAGACCAGAAAAGTGTATTAGGAGCCATTGATGAACTGGCCAGAAACGTAAGACTTGCACTGGGTGAACCCCCTGCTATGATCTCCGGGTCTTTTACCTCCGTTTCTAATGCCACTACTTCTTCTCTTGAGGCCCTAAAATTATATGTTGATGGAGTAAGGTTGAAAAGATCCGATAACACAACAGCCATGGAACTGATCGGGCAGTCTGTTCAGGTCGATCCGGATTTTGCAATGGCTCATGCAGAACTGGGAATGAATTATTACATAACAGGTGATCCTGAGAGAGGTGAAACTCATTTCCAAAAGGCACTGGCACAATCTGAACGTCTGACCATACGTGAAAGATTGTGGGTTCAAGCCGTTTCAGAGGACTGGAGAGGAAAACGAAACGAAGCTATTAAGAAATACCGGGCCTACCTCAACCTTTATCCTGATGATTATAACGCCTGGTGGAGACTCGGGTACAGCAACCTGGTCATTCAGAATACAGATGAGTGTATTGAAGCTTTTAACAAAGTAATAGAAATAGAACCCCGGGAGGCCAGTGCCCTTGTTAACCTGGCCACTTGTCATTCAGCAGTAGAAGAATATGATCAAGCTCTGAAGTATTATGAACGAGCATTTGATATCCGGCCGGAGTTCAAACTGGGGCAATACATCAATAATGAATACGGGTTCATGCTGGTAGGGATGGGTCGGAACGATGATGCGAGGAGTACATTTGAGCTTATGCTGGATGATAAGAACAACCGAGCCAAAGGATTAAGAAATCTGGCACTGCTCAATATGTATGAGGGAAAGTTTTCCGCCTCCATAGATCTGCTAAAGGAAGCCATTCGGCTTAATATCTCTAATAACGAGCATCTCAGTGAGTTCCGTGATCGTATGTATCTGGCGAGACTATACTGGTTCAAAGGGATGGATAAAGAGTATGAAGATGAACTGTCAGATATTGGCACGCTTATACAGGAACAGAAATTTGGCCCGGCCTGGTTAGCCAGAATGGGCAAGATCTACTGCCGATCCGGTCACATTGCTGAAGCTGAAAATGTATTAGGGGATATTGAATCCAGGATTGAGGATCCTGAGGCATTATCTGGGGTCAGAGTGTATACTGATGATCATGGATTCTATTACATGCTGAAAGGAGAGATCGAACTGGCAAAAGAAGACTATTCCAGGGCCATTGAATTTCTTGAAGTTGCTAAAAATATTTCCTTCACTCAGATCGGTTCACTGGCAATTGCTTATGATCGGTCGGACAATGCTTCAAAAGCCATAGAATACTATCTGCAGATCATAGATAAGAAAAAGCTGGGCAGAGAATATCAACAGGAATGGATCATGGCTCATTACCGGCTGGCCAAAGTCTATGACCGGATCGGTCAAAAAAAAGAAGCCTTGCCTTATTATCGGACATTTGTGGAACTCTGGGAGAATGGTGATAAAGACCTTCCCTCTCTAGAAGATGCCCGAAATATCATTCAATCGCATCCTGAATCATGACCTGTCACACAGGATCCTGAAGCTATGGGGATATTCGCGATAGAAAGCCCACTCGATAAAACTTACTTATCGAACTAGCAGTGGGCTGGTCTAAAGGATTCACATCATCCTGACGGACTCATTGCAGGATGAGTTTGCTTGGAAAGCCAGCCATCTGCAATTCTACTTCAAACTGATCCTTAAACTTATCATAATGGAAGTAGATTCAGTGTTAACAGGCATAATTTACTAAGCCATAAGATAACATTGAAACGGTCAGATACCCTTCATCTTATTTCCATTGATCCAGAGCTCGCACAAAGCCTACTTCCAGTAGTATATTATCGTTTTCACCTGCATCATCACTGAAACCATATTTACGAACTCCAGTGAAAGGATACTCAGGGAATAAATTCACGTATAAGTTAAAGTGCTGGTCTTTCTTGAACTGAAAAGTTACCCCGGTTACAACCTGTGAACTGAAGCTAGAAGAAGGAAGCAATTCCAGGCTGAGTTCATCCACATTCTGAACAGCAGAGTACGTGTCGTAATCATCGGTTAAGTTAAGGATCTGATCTGTCACTAAACCAATCATCATATGGCTTCGGATAAATCTTTTATTGGATGGTAAGGTGATCATCAATCCGTATTCATGCCGGACATACTTGTGAAAAATTTCCCCGGTCCCTGAATCACCCGTTATGTAATCGAATTTATAGACATATCTTTCTCCCTGGGATAGGTCATAGTAGCCTTTAATGTTCTCCAGCCCGGCAAAAACCCTACCTCCGTAATTCAGTGAGTAGGTAAAAGTATCAAACAGCGGTGAGAAACCTCCGTATGGATTGACATAGCCGTATCCGCCAATCATTTTAGTTTCATATCCCAGATTCAGCTGGAGATCAACATTCATTGTCCAGGCATACCGGGTGTCCGTTTCTTCAATACGAGCACCTGAAACCGCATCACTATCAACATTGAAAAATATCGGCTGTATATGTGTCGAGTATCCATATGTAAGCCCCAGATACCACCCTTTATCAAGAAAAAGATTATCAACATCTATTTTCCCAATATCACCATATATCATTCCTCCTATGAAATATAAAAAACCGGCGGATGCTGCCGCACTCGAGGCGGCTATCGCCGCATTTTTTCGGGTATATTCTTCCCTTGCTTCAGCAAGCTCCTGTTGTCTTTTTCTCTCTCTTTCGATCCTCTCCTGTTCGATCTCGGCCGCTGATTTTGTTTCCGCCTCGCCAGATTCCGATCCGGAAGTTGTTCCCGAAGACGACCCTGCTCCTCCAGCCGTTCCGGCGGCGGCACCCGCGGCCGTTCCGGCTGCGGCGCTTCCTTCACCCGCTTCTCCTGAGGCCTGTCCTTCTTCTCCTCCGCTTATGGCATTCAATGCATTGGTTGCCTCGGGATCATTCGGTTTAGCTTCTAATGCCTCGTTGTAATACTTGACCTTCTCTTCAACGGAGGTGGCTGAATTCGCATTCTGCATCGCGGTATCATATTTTTCATTCGCCTGTTGAGTAGCAAGTAGTTTTTTTATCTCTTCGATCCTATTTAAAGCATGTTCATTTCCACGCTGTATTCTTAATGCTGCTCTGTACTTTTCATCAGCAGCCTCATAATTTCCTGCATTATAGAGCTGATCGGCCTCTTCAATGATTCCATCAAACTCCACTTGCTTCAGGTAATCCTGAAATTCATTACGAGCATAAGCACCATCAAATTGATATCCGTATCTTGCCTGTAAACCTATATTTTGTATGGTGATGCCAGTACGAAAGTATTCCTTCATTCTTTCCCAATCCTCATTTTCACCAAAATCCAAATCAAAAGTATCGTCAAATACATTCTTGTTGCCTCTGCCACCATTGTTCTTGATACTAGTAAAGTCTAAACCTCCGATCCTTATTCTCTTAAACCTGCTTGCACCAATGAAAAGATCGGCTTCCATGTTTTCTACAACGATCGCATCATTCCCCAGAGAAGGCACATTGCTTAGTGGTACCTTAACCCCTTTATAATATATTTCCCGAATAGAATAGCGTAATTCCCAGCGAACACTACCAACATCAAATGCACGGCTCATACTACCTAGGTCCATCTCAGCATTTATTTGCGCATAATCCAGAACTATTCGGATGTCCCCATTTTCACTGTTTACTGTATAATTTCTGATTGTGACTGATTCTGTATCGGTCTGTGCGAACAGTACTGCCGGTAGCAGGACAAAGATTACCCATAGTATTTTCCTCATAGTACCCCTTAGCCATTGTTTGTATTTAAAAGGCGAGAATCTATCTGATAGAAAAGTAAATTGCAATCTATGTATATATTAATATTGACTTAGCATTAAAATTCATACACATAAATTCATCCTATTGTTTTGGAATTACTTAGTATCCTTTGACTAAGTATTAAGTAAATTATCTTCCCCTATTATTCAGAATATCCTGGTTATTTGGAAAAGTCAGCCAAATTAGATCGTACCTTACTTCAGAAGTGCAAACAAGATGTCAGTTCACCTGATCACAAAGACATGATCGTACAGGATAGCAGCATGTCTCTTGCTATCAATCACCTGCTGGTTATGTTGCCTTAGTTACTTCTCTCGGCCTTAAGCTCGGTGTATGATGCCTGATACCCGAAAGCTGCATATGTTTTTGAAGTCCGCACTCAGCTTTCAACTCTCCATTCTTGTCTCCTGTAAGAAGAGACAATGAACCATAAGCATAATCCCACCTCTCCAATACCGGCACTAATACCAACGATCCAGGCGAAGATCGCCTTGTATTCCGGATAAAGCATAAAACCAAAACTTTCAGTCAGGTAACCGACTGATGCCAGCATCAATAGCGCTCCTAAGAGTTTTGGAAATGCACCGGATCTCACCAGCAAATAGCCCAGAATTGCGCAATGTATACCGAAGACGACCCCTGCGATCAGGTATCCCATATGATGAGCCTCCATAAAAAAGAGTGATGCTTCATAGAGCCGCTCCGGACTAAACTGAGATGCCAGCTCAGGATCCTGAAGTACCTTTAGTGCAGCGTAGTGATTCAGCAGGTTCATACTTGCGATGGCCGGGTGGGCGATCAGCCTGAATGCTGCCATGATCAGGGCCAGGGGTTTATTAACAGAACTCAGCAACAGATACAGCAATACGGAAATTGCGATATCGGTGGAAAACGCGATCAGATCTGTGATCAATCCCCAGCGAAATAATGTTTCTGAGGCCAGGATATTCTGTGCAGTGGTCAAGGCATCACCGGTAACCAGTACGGATTCACGCACCGCTCCTTGACTGAATCCCGCACATACAATAACGACCAGATACAACCAGCCTGTTAGTCGGGTTAATTTCTTTTGTTCCGTCATACTCTACCCTCCTCGCTTACCGTGACTACCACATTTCCTTTTTTCCTTCCCGTTGAAACATATTCATGAGCTTTCCGGATCTCATCCAGGGTGAAGGTGCGGTCGATAACGGGCTTAAGCTTACCATCCTCATAGAATTGCAACAGCTTCTGTAGTCCTTCCATTTTTTGTCCGAAGGTATTCAGGCCTGTAAAAGCGATCTTCGCTTTTTTATTCCCCACCATACCGGTCAGGATCATATTCCAGAGTATGTTCGGACTAAGATCAGTTGTCATAAAGATCCCATTATCATTGAGTAATGGTTTCAGTCTTCCAAACCGGTATTTACCGACCGAATCGAAGATCACATCAAAAGTATCCTTCAGTTGTGTGATATCGGTATTTCTGTAATCCACAAATTCATCGGCTCCCAGCGAGAGCACCAGCTTTGCATTATCCCCGCTTGCTACTGCTGTTACATGAGCTCCTATTGCTTTGGCGATCTGAACGGCAAAAGATCCTACAGATCCCGATGCCCCAAGGATCAGCATTCTCTGCCCCGCCTGAAGTTTGGCGGTATCCTGCAGGAAGGATAATGCGGTGAGTCCCCCATAGGATAAAGCTGC